>JACSRL010000622.1 GCA_014879765.1 Anaerolinea sp.
GAGGTCAGGATGCTGGGCACGTACTCCACCAACTGCATGACCGGCACCGGGTTGAAGAAGTGCATGCCGATCACCTTGTCGCCGCGCTGGGTGGCCGCCGCGATGGCCGCAATCGAGATGGAGGAGGTGTTGGTGGCCAGAATCGCCTCTGGCTTGACCACCTGGTCCAGCTCGCCGAAGACGCGCTGCTTGGTGGCCAGATCCTCGAAGATCGCCTCGATGACGATGTCGCAGTCGGCCAGGTCGGCCAGGTGAACGGTGCCGGTGATGCGCGCCAAGGTGGCTTCCATGACGTCGGCGGCCAGTTTGCCGCGCTCCACCGCCTTGGCCAGCGATTTCTGAATCTTGCCCAGCCCCGTGCTGAGCACCTTGTCGTTGACCTCACAGATGGTCACTTCGTAGCCAGACTTGGCCGCCACCTCGGCGATGCCCGATCCCATCTGGCCGCAGCCCAAAATACCGATGTTGGAAATCTCCATGGGTTCCATGCCTCCTTGCAGGGAAAAATGACGCGGGTATGTGCAGGACTGGCTGTCCTGCGGAGGAGTGCCAGTCCTGGGTGTCCTATGTGAATGTCTGACCGGATGCCTGTTCGATCTGGCCCAGCAGCTCTTTGGCTGACTGCTGGTCTGCTCTTTCGACGGCGATCAGCTCCTGCCAGATGGCCTGGATCGCCGGCGGATCGTTGTGCGCCAACTGCTGGGCGTACCATTCCAGATTTCTGGCCGCGCCCAGGATGATGAAATTGAGCTTGCCAGGGGCGCCTTTGCGGCTGCCCCCCTGGCCCAGCAGCTTTTCGTTGATGCCCGCGCGCAGGGGGCTGCGGTCGATGCGGCGCAACGCGCTGCTCAGCAGGGCGATGGCCTCCTGCGTGTGGGCGATCAGCGCGGTCAACAGCTCGGCAAAGTCAGGCTTGGGGGAGCTCTTGAGGAAATCCTGGTAGATCAGCAGATAGGTGCGGCGGCTGCGCAGGGCCGTCAACAGCCGGTCGCCGGCGGCTGCGCTGGCCGCGTCGATGGGTGTTTCGGCCTCGCCATCGTGCGCGTCGGCGGCCGCGGCCGGCTCGCTGGCGGCCCAGAGATCGTCCCCGGGCTGAGGTGCGGCCGGCAGGCGATGCGCGATCAGTTGCAGAGCCTCCCGGCTGGCAAAGGCGCGCCGCGCCTCGTCGGAGACGCCGCTCCACATGCCCTGTGGGTTGTGCTGGCTGGCGTGGCAATCCCAGGCCGCCATGCGGCGCTCGACCCAGGGCTCCACGTCCAGGGTGAGGGCGATCTCCTCGTCTGGCGTGCCGAAAAAGGGCAACTGCTGGCCGTTGAGCTGCACGCGGAACTGGGCGAAGCCTGGGTTGGCGTCGAAGAAGCTCTGCGGATGAACCCGGGCGCACAGTCTGGTCGCGGCCCAGGCCGGCCCCAGCTCCGGGCGATAGGCCAGATCGGCCGCCGCCTGCCAGGCGGCCAGCGTGATCTCGTGGATCGCGATGTGGTCGGGATGAGGATAGCCGCCGTGGGCGGGGTGGGTGAAGACGAGCTGCGGCTGCAGCGTGCGCAGCAGGCCGGCCACCTGGGCCACGGCCGCGTCGCGGTCAAGCCCGGCAATGCCGCCGTCGGGCCAGTCCAGCCAGCGCAGGTCTGAGATGCCCAGCGCGGCGCAGGCGCATTCCAGCTCGCGCGTGCGGATCTCGGCCAGATTTTCCGGCGTGGCGCCGTACTCCGGCGGCGAATAGATGGTCGCGGCCTCGCCGCGCGTGGCGCAGACCAGAGTGATGGCCACGCCTTCCGCGGCATAGCGCGCCAGGGCGCCGCCCACGGAGAGTTCGTCGTCAGGGTGGGCAAAAACGGCCAGAATACGGCGGGGGGTATCGAATGATGAGGGCATGGACAAAGTATGATGGACTGGACTTGGGCTGAGTTGATGAGCTTGACGCAGTGCATTATAGTCTTAGCGCGGCCAAAACGCAAAGGTTGGGGGGCAAAAGTTGCGGCTTGCGCGGTTGGGGAGCTCGCACAAAAACCAGCCGAGGACTGATAGTGCTGATCTCGCCGTTGACCAGCACTGTCAGTCCCCTGCCCAGGTCAAAAACCTGTCCCTTGCGGGTTCGCTGCAGGTGTGCTATGATTGCTCCCGTCGAACGGTTGCTGTGTGTCAGGAGGTGATAACTATGCCCTCGCCCTTTCCCGGAATGGATCCTTATCTGGAACGGCCATCGCTGTGGCCCGACGTGCATTTCGAACTGATGCGCTCGATACGGGCTGCGTTGGCCCCTGATGTCGCCCCGAACTACTACGTGGCCATCGAACAGCGTACCTACATTGCATCGAGCGACCCCAGCAGCTTCCTGGGCCGGCCCGACGTGGTGGTCGTCGCCGCGGGGCCGCGCATGCCAGGGGTTGCCCGGCCCTCAGGCAACGGCGGCGCGGCGACGCTGGACCGGCCTCTGGTGCTGGACCTGCCCATGCCTGATCAGATCACCGAGCGCTATCTGGAGATTCGCGACAGCAGGACGGACTATGTGGTCACCGTTATCGAGGTGCTCTCGCCCAGCAACAAGCAGCCGGGCGAGGGGCGTCAGCAGTACGAGCGCAAGCGCCTGCACGTGCTGGCCACGCTGACCAGCCTGATCGAGATCGACCTGTTGCGCAGTTGGCAGCCGATGCCCATGGCCGCGCCGCCGGCCAGCGACTACCGCCTGTTGATCAGTCGCGGCTGGCAGCGGCCGCGTGCCTGGCTCTATCCCTTCGACCTGACCGAACGAATTCCTGACATCCCCGTGCCGCTGCGTGAACGGGAGGAGGAGCCCACGCTGGAGCTCAACGATCTGCTGCACAGCCTCTACCAGCAGGTGCGCTACGATCTGCGCATCGACTACCGCGGCGAGCCGGACCCGCCCCTAACGCCGGACAACGCCCAGTGGGCGCAGCGGCTGCTGGAAGTTGCCGGCCTGCGTTCGTGACGGCAGCTCACAGAAAGCCCACCCCCCACACCCGCATCCCCTCGATCAGCAGCCACGCCATCCCCAGCGCGCTGACGGTGATGGTGATGTTGTCCATGTCCTGCCCCGACACAGCCTCCACCACCGTGGCGGTCAGACAGATCAGCAGCAGCGGCAGCAGCGCGGCGGCCAGGCTGAGCTGAAAGACGCCCAGCCGCGTGAACAACGCCAGAAAGCCCAGCGCGAAGCCGAAGCCGGCCAGCAGCATGGCCGCGCTGCCGGCCCATGATTTCTGCGGGTTCCAGGGCAGCTTGGCCTGGCCCCAGCGCCGGCCGATGATGTCGGCGAAGCCGTCGCCCCCGCACAGGATCATCAACACCACGATGCCCACCGGCGAGTCCAGCCAGAAAAGCAGCGTCATCAGCACGACGATGATGCCATATTGCAACGGGCCGTAGAGCAGCTCCCGGCGGTCGCCGCTGCGCGACATGGCCCGCACCGCGTCCTCGTCCTTCAGCGCGCCCAGCCCGATCAGCACGAACTGCACGGTGAGCGCGGCCGGCGTCAGCGCAGCCAGCCAGCGGCTCTGCGGGCCGCCGCTGTAGAGCAGCCAGCAGAGCAGGAAAATCGGCCCGGCGCCGATGTGGATCAGCTTGCGCGCCAGATGGCGGGAGATGATCCCGCTGCGCGCCAGCGTGTCCAGCAGCCGCAGCCAAAGCAGCGCGGCCGCAAAGGTCAACAGCAGCGCGATGATGTCCTGGACCCAGGGGTAGGGGGTGATGGCGATGACGGGCATGGCGTGCTCCAGGCGGCGGTCGACGGCGGGAGGCGGGCGCTTGAGACGCGGCCACGAAAAAAAACAGCCGAGGCCTTTGAGAGCCTCGGCTGGGCGGATCGAATGGCAGGGGGCCTGATCCCGGCAGAGGGTTCGACGGCGCAGCGGCCGCGAACCGGCGATC
>JACSRL010000623.1 GCA_014879765.1 Anaerolinea sp.
TTTCATGGCGCCATGACCTTGGTCTGCAAGACAAAAACCCGGTTTCTAATGCCGAGCCTGAGCAGTTACTAATCTACCCGCATTGGTAACTATCTATAATCTGTAGCGACCGTTGCACGCCTGCCATTCACGTTCCTGGCGACAAAAATCACCATCTGCGGGATCAGCCGCACCATCTCCAGATCGTAGCTATCGGCCCAACTGATCCGCTCGGCGCGGTCGAGCTGCGGCTCCGGCTCCAGGATGCGCTGCACTTGCAGGCCGGCCGCGTGCAGCAGATCGACCCAGTCGCCGATGGTGCGGTGGAAGGAGCGCATGGCGGGGCCGCCGCCGCTCCACTGCCACTCCATGGCGCCGCGCTGCCAGTAGCTGCGTGCTGCGATCAGGCTGTTCTCGTCAGCCTCCTCATCCCAGAACACCTCACGCATGGGGTGATCCAGGCTGAAGACGAACAGCCCGCCAGGAACCAGCACCCGGCTGACCCCGGCCAGACACTGCTCGATGGCCAGCACATAGTGCAGTGCGTAGGCCGAGAAGACGATATCGAAGCTGGCCGCGGCGAAGCGATCCAGCTCCGCTGCGTCGCCCTGCTCGAAGGCCACCGCCGCGCCCTGTTCCTCGGCCAGCCGGCGGGCAAAGGCGATCTGCTCGTCGCTCAGGTCGATGCCGGCCGCCAGCGCGCCCTGCCGGGCAAAGGCGACGCTGCACTGCCCGCCGCCGCAGCCCAGCTCCAGAATGCGCCGCCCGGCCACGTGGCCCAGCAGACGCAGCTCAGCCTCGCTGGGCATGAACGGACCATAGTGGGCCGCGTCTACCGAGATCTGGTGTTGCGCCTGGTAGCCAGGGCTGATGCGGTTCCACGCCGCGCGCATGTCGATGGCCATGGGGGAGGGGGTGAGGGGGTGACATTGCTCTGGCCGGATCCGTGATCCGGCCAGAACAGAGATCGATTGCCGCCACGGCTGCCATCACGCTTCACGCATCACGTTTCACGCATCACGTTTCACGCATCACCCCAGCCTCGGCCGCAGCCAAAGCGTTGCGACGGCCTGCGCGTCCACGGCCGGCCGCGTCCAGAGCATGGGGTGCTGCTCCCCCTCGCGCCACAGGTCGATCATGTCGGCGTAGTGCGCGCTGGTGGGCTGGCCCGATTGGCCGGTGGAGAGCACAGCCGTGCAGCGGTCCCAGTCGCCCACATCCAGCACCTGGCGATAGGTGGCGCTGGTGGTGACCAGGCCAAAGGGCATCTGCAGCTCGCTGGCCGTCATCCAGACCGTCTGCTCGTCGCCGCCGATGGGATACTGGCCGCGGTTGAACAGGGTGCGCAGAAAACGGCCGCGGCCAAAGAGATGGGCAAACTCCACCTGATGCACCTTGCCCCAGGCCCACTTGCGCGGCTCCTTGCCGATCAACTCATGGAGCGTCACGGCCGTGGCCTGCAGGGCCAGATCCAGCACCTCCTGTCGCGTGCGGGGCTGGCCGGTGGCCGCGTCGTGATACCACCAGCCCTCCTCCTGCTCCAGCAAATTGGCCAGCGCCAGGCTGGCCTTGCCGGTGAAGGCCGAGGCCGCGAAGATGTCGCTGAAGGAGATACCCTTGAAATGCGGGCTGAGCGGGCCCAGCTTGTCGCCAAACACCAGGTCCAGCAGGTGGATGCGCATCACCTCATAGGCCGCGGCCGGGAAGCTGTCCACCTCCACAAAAAGGTTCCAGGTCTCCAGCTCGCGCACGATGCGCTGCTCCAGCAGGCCGGAGCCTGTGGCCATGATCATGTAGGGCTGCAAGGACTCGGCCTGCACCGAGTAGAGGTCGCATTGCATGTTCTGAAAATCGCGCACGGTGAAGCGCGGCCGAGCCTGCAGCATGCGCTCGATGCGGGTGGCGCGATAGCCGGGGAACCAATCGGCGCCCAGGAAGTGCGGGTAATCGTCGGGCGCAGGCTTGTTGTTGGCCGACAGCGCGTAGCCCTGCGGCGGGTTGAAGGCGCGCGGCAGCTCGTCGAAGGGCAGCCAGCCTTCCCATTCCCCCTCGCCGGTCCAGCCGCGGCTGGGCAGCAGGCCAAAGCCGCTGCGCCGGCGCGGGATGCGCCCCACGTACTGGTAGCCGATGTTGC
Organism: Anaerolinea sp.; assembly: GCA_014879765.1. Lineage (GTDB taxonomy): Bacteria > Chloroflexota > Anaerolineae > JAAEKA01 > JAAEKA01 > JAAEKA01. Next base: position 2,114 of record JACSRL010000623.1, read on the forward strand.
CCTCCACGTCGGCGTAGACCAGGTTCTGCGACGGATCGCAGACCAGCGCCAGCGCGGCGCGGAAGCCGGGCCAGTCGGCGGCCTTCTGCAAGGCCAGCAGGCCGGCCAGGCTGGTCCCCGGCGTGTGGCCGCTCCAGCGCAGCGCCAGCGGCGGCAGGTCAGCGGCCTCCGCAGCCGGCAGCAGGCTGTTGACCAGCGGCCCGTGTCGGGTGATGATCACCTCCTGCATCTGGGGCGCCGCCTGGCCGCGCACGCGGATCTCCTCGCGCAGCACCTGCGCCGGTTCCCAGGCCTCGCCGTAGCGGAAGGAAGCTGGCTCTTGCGGGTGGCGCTCCTCCACAGTCAGGTCCTGCGTGTCGGCCCGGCCCGCGGTCAGGCCCCAGGCGATGCGGGCGTTGTGGCCGGTGATGACGCCAGGCAGGCCGGGCATGGTGGCGCCGCTGACCTGCACGCTGCCATCTTCCACCTCGATGTGGTTCTGATACCACAGCGCCGGCATGGAGACGGTCAGATGCGGGTCGTTGGCCAGCAGCGGGCGCCGGGTGGCCGTGCGTTCGGGGCCAATCACCCAGTTGTTGCTGCCGGCCGCGGCAGCCTGGCCAAACCAGCGGCCGGCCTCCCGATAGGCGGCCAGCAGCCGGCCCGCGGCCTGAGCCGACGCCTGAGAGCTGAGCTGGCCGGCGGCGGGGACGATCAGCGGGCTGGCGGCCGGGTAGAAGGGGTCCAGCTCGGCCGCGCGCTCCGGCCCCAACGCGTGCAGCAGTTGCAGGCGCAGGATCTCCCCCTCCCAGTTCTGGCTCAGCGCCCAGCCCAGCACCTTGAGCACCCCCAGGCTGTCCTCGGGCTGCCAAGGCTCAGGCTTGTGGCCCACCAGGGCAAACTCGGCCGGCAGGCGGTAGCGCCGCGCCTCGAGATAGGTGTTGACGCCGGCCGCATAGGCCGCCAGCACGGCGTGCGCCGCGGCGTCCAGCGCCTCCAGGTCACCCAGCGTGGCGCGCCAGAAGCCCAGCACCCGGCTCCAGCGGTCAGCCTCCAGCGCGGCCGGGCCGAAGGCCTCGGCCATGGTCCCGCGCGCCAGCCGGCGCGCGTATTCCATCTGGAAGAGCCGATCCTGGGCGTGGACGTAGCCCTGGGCAAACCAGGCATCATGCTCACTCTCGGCGTAGATGTGCGGCACGCCCCAGCGGTCGCGCACGATCTCCACCGCGGCGTCAAGGCCATCCAGCCGCTGCTCCCCCTTGACCTGGGGCAGCGGCCGGCGGAAGATGGCCCACACCAGGCCCAGGCCGGCCAGCGCAACCAGCCCCACCAGCCCGATGGCCAGGGTGATCAGCAGGTAGATGTCCATGATCAGCCGCCGCGCACCTGATTGGCCAGCTCAGCCAGCCCCTGGCAGCGCTGGGCAAAGGCCAGCGATTCATGGTAGAGCTTTTCGAGATACTGAAAAAGGTCGGGGTCGATGAAGATGCCCAGCTCGGAGACGCCTTCCTCGTCCCAGTAGAAATGCAGATTTTTGACCAGGGCGGCGGCGTCCTGGGCCAGCGTGTCCAGTTGATCGGCGATGGGGGTTGGCATGGGTGGCTCCTGACAGAATGATAGGTCCGGCTGCCGGCCGGACAGGGGGCAGGTCACGCGGTCAGCGTATCCTGGGGGGTGGACAACGCGCGGCGGATGGCGTCCACCGCCTGGCGTTGGTTCTGGAAATGGATGGCGTGGATGCCCAGCGCGGCCGCGGCCGCGACGTTGACCGGCATGTCGTCCACGAAGATGGCCT
>JACSRL010000624.1 GCA_014879765.1 Anaerolinea sp.
GAATTGGCTTCACGTGTCGCATTGCAAGCGTAGACTCAAGTGCCCGGCACCTACGGCTGAGCAGTTACGAATGATGAATGATGACTGATAAACGATGAACAGCCAGTCGTCAATGAGCCTGAAGTCAACTACCGGTTACCGGTTACCGCTAACTGCTCATCATTCATCGTTCCTCATTCATCGTTCCTCTCTCACTTCCCTGCGCGCAGCCGCTCAGCCTTGGCGATGGCGTCCTCGATGGTGCCGACCATGTAGAAGGCCTGCTCCGGCAGGTCGTCGTACTTGCCTTCGAGGATCTCCTTGAAGCCGCGCACGTTCTCTTCCAGCTTGACGTAGGCGCCGGGGGTGCCGGTGAAGACCTCAGCCACGAACATGGGCTGGGTCAGGAAGCGCTGGATGCGCCGGGCGCGCGCCACCACCTGCTTGTCGTCTTCGCTCAGCTCCTCGACGCCCAGGATGGCGATGATGTCCTGCAGGTCCTTGTAGCGCTGCAAGGCGCGCTGCACGCCGCGGGCCACCGCGTAGTGCTCCTCGCCCACCAGCAGCGGGTCCAGGATGCGGCTGGAGGAGGCCAGCGGGTCCACGGCCGGGAAGAGCGCCTGCTCGGCCAGGGCGCGCTCCAGCGAGATGGTCGCGTCCAGGTGGGCGAAGGTCGTGGCCGGGGCCGGGTCGGTGTAGTCATCGGCCGGCACGTAGATGGCCTGCATGGAGGTGATGGAGCCTTTGGTGGTGGAGGTGATGCGCTCTTGCAGCTCGCCCATCTCCGTGGCCAGCGTCGGCTGATAGCCCACGGCCGAGGGCAGGCGGCCCAACAGCGCCGAGACCTCAGAGCCGGCCTGCACGAAGCGGAAGATGTTGTCGATGAAGAGCAGCACATCGCGGCCCTGATCGCGGAAATACTCGGCCATGGTCACGCCAGTCAGACCGACCCGCAGGCGCGCGCCGGGCGGCTCGTTCATCTGGCCGAAGACCAGCACCGTGTTCTTGATCACGCCGGTGTCGCGCATCTCGTGCCAGAGGTCGTTGCCCTCGCGGCTGCGCTCGCCCACGCCGGCAAAGACCGAATAGCCTTCGTGGAACTTGGCGATGCTGTGGATCAGCTCCTGGATGATGACCGTCTTGCCCACGCCGGCGCCGCCGAAGACGCCGGTCTTGCCGCCCTTGGTGAAGGGGGCCACCAGGTCGATGACCTTGATGCCGGTCTCGAAGACGCTGGCCTTGGTTGACTGTTCGGCGAAACTGGGGGCAGGCCGGTGGATCGGATACCTGACACCGGTCGTCACCGCCGGCCCGGTGTCCAGGGTCTGGCCGAGGACGTTGAACAGCCGGCCCAGCGTCTCTTCACCCACCGGCACGCTGATGGGCGCGCCGGTGTTGATGACATCCATGCCGCGGCGCAGGCCGTCGGTGGTGGACATGGCCACAGCGCGCACCCGGTTGTCGCCGAGCTGCTGCTGCACCTCGCAGACCAGGGTGCCGCCGTCGTCCTGGGTGATCTCGATAGAGTGGTACACCTCAGGCAATTGGCCGACGGGGAACTCAGCATCCACCACCGGCCCCAGGATGGAGACAATGCGACCAACTGCATGACCGTTTGAGCCGTTTTGGGCCATAAAAGCGTCCTCCGGGATTCCGTGAACAGTGAACAGTGAACAGTGAACAGTCCTGCACACTGTTTACTGTTTACTGTTTACTGTTTACTGTTTGCCGACCGTGTCGCTACGCCAGGGCATTGGCGCCGGCGGCGATGTCGATCAATTCCTTGGTGATCTTCTCCTGCCGCGCCTTGTTGTAGCTCAGCGTCAGGTCAGAGATCAGGTCGTTTGCTGCGTCGGTGGCGCCGCGCATGGCCACCATGCGGGCCGCGTGCTCGCTGGCAATCGACTCGTAGAGCGACTGCAGGATCTGCAGCTCAGTGATGTTGTACGTCACCATGCTCAGCACCGTCTGCGCGTCAGGCTCGAAGATGTAGTCCGGCGCCATGGGCGCGGTGGGGGCGCCGGGGCGGATGGGCAGGATCTGGCGCACCGTGGGCACCTGGCGCAACACATTGACGAAATCGGTGTAGGCCAGATAGACCGCGTCGCAGTGGCCCTCGGTGAAGTCGTCGATGACCACCCGTGCGATGGGGGCGACGGAGTTGATGTCGGCCCCGGTGGCCTTCTTGATCCCCTCCAGGAACTCACTGGTGGGCCGGTCGCCGATGTTGGCGAAGGTGGCCCGCATGGGCACGCCGAAGCGCGCCATCCAGTCGCGCCCTTTGCGTCCCACCGTCACCAGCGAGACCTTCTTGCCCTCATCTTCCCACTGCCGGATCTGCCGCCAAGCGGTGTTGATGATGGCGCTGTTCAGGCCGCCGGCCAGGCCGCGGTCGGCTGTGATCAACACCATGCAGATGGAGTTGATGGCGCGGTCCTGCAACAGCGGCTGCAAATCGGCCTGGCTCTGGCGCAGCCGGGCCAGGAAGGTCAACACCTCCCAGGCTTTGGCCGCGTAGGGGCGGGTTGCCTCCACCTGAGCCTGGGCGCGGCGCATCTTGGAGGCGGAGACCGCCTCCATGGCTCGGGTCACCTTGGCGGTGTTCTTGACGCTGCGAATGCGTCGTTTGATTTCTCGGTCGGCTGCCATTAGCTGTATCTCTCGACAGGCGCCGCCACTGGGCGCTATTGAGGTTTCAGGAGGACGACGCGCGTCTCACTGGGCGGACTGATGGGCGTGAACTGCTCAGGGCCGGTCTGGCGCACCACCTGGACGAACCACTCGCCGCGGCCCTCGCTGCCACGGGGATAGAACAGATCCATGAAACGCTCGCCGGCGATCAGTTTGACGCAAGGCGTGTCGTAGACGCCATCGCAGGCGTCCCCTTTGCCGCGCACGCTGCCGGCGTTGTAGACTGTGCCGGTCAGATCCTTGGCCACCAGCACCAGCTCATACCACTCGTCGGCCGCCAGCGTCTCGGCCACCGGCACGAACTCGACCACCAGCGCCGAGCCGGGATTGCGCGAGGTGAGCGGCTCAGGCCAGAGCGACACCGGCGCCCCATAGGCCGTGCTGGGCGCCGACGTGGGCGCAGCAGTCGGCTCAACGGTGGCCGCGGGCGCGGCGGTGGCTGCGCTGGCCGTGGGGCGGGGCGGCTGGGTAGGCGCGGCGGGAGCACTTGTCGGCGTCGGCGGCGCGGCGGCGACTGCCGCCTGCACGTCGAAGCTGATGCCGGTGTTGCGGGCCGAATCACGCAGCGCCTGCGCCCACCAGATCCAGCGGCCGGCCGGCTGCTCGCCGGTCTCCGCGCCCGGATAGGCCACTTCGATCACCCCCTCGCTGTCAGCGACGCCGAAGAGGGGGTCCAGCAGGGCGCCGTCGGCCAGCTCTAGCCAAGCCACCACCGTCTCGCCGACCTGGAAGCCAGAAGCGCGAAAGCGCATCTCCTGGCCGGCCGTGGCCGGATTGCTGAGGGCCTCGGCGCGGGGCAGGGCCGGGGGAAGCGGCGTCGCGGCCGGGGTGAAGGGGCCCAGCACCACGTCATCGATCAGCAGCTCGCCGTTCTGACGCGCTACCAACACCGTGGCCTCCTGGACGCCGACCTCGCCCTGGCCTTCGAAGGTCTCACGCCACACCACATCGACCGCGATGCGCTGATCTTCCGGCTCGGCGCCCAGCAGCTCGAAGTAGCTGATGTGCGGGTTGGCCAGCGCCAGCCGGCCCAACACCAGATCGGCCAGCCGCTGCTGCCCGCCGGTGGTGAGCAATGCGCCGTAGGCCGCGCGAAAGTCGCCGGTGGAGAGCCGCGCCAGGAAGTCACGAGTCCTGGACAGGGAGGCATCGACATCAGCCTCGCTGAGCGGCTCCAGCGTGGGGGTCGCCGTGGCGGCCGCGGTCGGG
>JACSRL010000625.1 GCA_014879765.1 Anaerolinea sp.
ATTAGCTTCGCTCGTAGGATTCGGCGACTTCCGAAGTCTCGTCGGTTCAACCCGTTTTGAACACACCCGAATGAATTGACAACCGGCACACGCTGTGCCACGGGGATTGTAGCCGCGTTGGGCGCGCCAGGCAAAACGACTGACAGGCCGCAACCGCGCAGCCTTACTCTGCCGCCAGCTTGCGCTCAATCCCGGCCAGTCGATCTTGCAGATCGGCGTCATGGGCTTGGTGGGCCGCCTTCTGCTCCTCCAGTTGCGCATGGATCGAATCCAGTTGGGCCAGCAGCGTCTGGATGTCCCCGCCAGAGGGAGAAGCGGCAGCAGCTTGTGGGGCGTCAGGCTGTCGCGCGCGCACGAACCACTGGGCCAGGAAACTGGTCAGGACGCCAAAGAGGCCGACGCCGACGATCATGACGAAGACCCCAATCACCCGGCCGGCCGGCGTCACCGGATACTTGTCGCCGTAGCCCACCGTAGCCACCGTGACCACAGTCCACCACACAGCGTCGCCGGCGGTTTGGATGTTGGCCTGAGGGGATTGGGACTCAGCGCCAAGGATCAGGATGGCTGCGGCCTCCAGCACGATGATGGCGGCAAAGATGGCGACCAGCAGGGTGCTTTGGGCACGCCTCTCGACCACGATATTCATCATATCGGCATAGTCGCTGCGCCGCAGCCTCTGAATGGCCGACCGGAACCAGAGCAGGCGGAGCACGGCCAGGAAGGGCGCCGGCAAGCTGCCCAGCCACAGCAGCCAGCCATGGCGGGTGAACAGAAACTCACGGCGGCGGGGCGCCCGCAGCCAACGATAGGCGCTGTCCGCGACAAAGAAGAGGCTGATGCCCAACGCGACCATGAGGATCACCTGTCCCTCTCTCTGATCACGCAGCGCCAGCCAGAGCACTGAGTTGACGACCTGCAACACGGCCAATGCCACCACAAAGAGCTCGTAGTTGGCGTGAATGACCACCTGGTTTTTCGGAGAAGCAAGCGACGATCGGGAAGTTGAAGATAGTTTGGACATGTCTGATATTGAGCTACACGGTGGGTGCTGAGGGCGAGATCGTCAGGCGCCTGTGGTATAATGGCCATCTACACGAATCGCACCGTTCAGGAGAGCGTATGACCGAACAGATATCCGATCAGACAGCCAGACGTCTGGAGATCATCGCCGCGATCATTCTTTCGCTGGCCAGCCTGCTGACGGCCTGGAGCAGCTATCAAGCCGCCCAATGGTCGCGCACCCAGTCCATCAAGAGCAATGCATCGGTCACCAGGATGGTCGAGAGCAGCCAGTTTTCCACCCTGGCTTCTCAGGACACGTTGGTGGACGTGATCACCTTCACCAACTGGCTGGAAGCGATCAGCGTTGAGAACCAGGCGCTGGCCGATTTTTACCACAGCCGCTTCCGGGCAGAGCTCCAGCCAGCCTTTGAGGCATGGCTGGCGCTCAAGCCGTTGCAGAACCCCGATGCGCCGGCAACTCCCTTTGCCATGGCCGAGTACAACCCGGCGAATCGCCAGGCAGCCGTGGCCAAACAAGAGGAAGTGACCGCGTTGCAAGCGGAGAGCCGCGCCGCGGCGGAGTATGCGGAGCTTTACGTGCGCAACACCCTTTTTCTGGCATCGGCGCTTTTCTTCATCGGCATGTCCCGCATGTTCACCGCCCACACGGTGCGGCTGACGTTGGAGATTCTGGCGGCGATTCTGTTGCTGATCGGCTTCTACACTGCGCTTACGGCGCCGATTGTCTGACCTGATGGACGCGAGCTGAACTCATTAGCCCAGTTGCATGGGATAGGTCAGCGCGATGGCCACGCCGGCCAGCAGCACCAGCAGCCCCAGCGCCAACATGGCGATGTCGATCAGGCGCGACTGGAATTTGCCCGCGATGCCGGCGAAGAAAAGCACCGAGGCAAAGAGCACCGTCAGCAGCACATAGCGGTCAGCGATTTGGTCGGCCGTCTCGGCCTGTTCCCACTGGACGGTCGCTTCTGCCGCCCAGGCTGCAGCTTCGGCGCGCTCTGGGAGCTGGTATTCCGTCATGACAAAGGGAGAGGAAGGGGCGTCGGGATTTTGCAGCGGCTGGGTGGCCAGCCAGGCGTCGGACGCGGTTTTCAGCGTCGGCGGAAAACGCTGGTAGAGAAAATCGGCCAGCATCTGATTTTCCGTGCTGATGGCCGCAGCCCAATCGACGAACAGGCTGGCGTGAAAGCTGGTCTGTTGCAAGGCTGCGCCGGAGGCCTGGCCGGCCCGGGTGGTGGCAGTGTTGGCGGCCGCGCGAAATTTGGCCTCGTCGCCCCCCCAAAGCGTGGACTGGTAGGCGCACCAGGCGGTGGCTACCGTGGCCAGCGCCAGGACCATGGCCGAAACGAACTCGATCCAGCGATCGAAGCGGCTGACCTGGTCTTCCTGCGACAGGATGCGCTGGGAAAGGGAGAGCTGGGTGGGCGGCGCGTCAGCGCCCGGCTGAGCGTTTTCCCGGTCATTCATGGTCTGTCGTTGCCACTTGATCAGCGACCGGCGGTTCAGGCAGTTGGCTGCTGGTCAGGCCAGCCACCCAACGCGTGGCGGGATCCACTTCGAGAATCAGGGCGCGCACGGCCATGGTCAGCGGCACGCCGACGATGGCGCCGGCCGGCCCCAGCACCAGCGGCCAAAAGGTGGCCGACACCAGGTTGAGGAAGGGCGTCAGGTTCAGCCGCGTCACCACCAGCCGCGGCTGGATCACGTTCTGCACGAAGCCGTTGATGGCCACATACAATATCGCCAGAACCAACATGCGTTGCGGGCCGAACTCGAGCAGGGTCAGGATAGCCGGTGGGATCAGGCCCAGCCAGAAGCCGATGAAGGGGATGAAGTTCAGGATGCCGGAGAGCACACCCCAGAGCGCGGCAAAGGGCACGCCGAACAGGTAGAACATCACCGTGTTCAGGGCGCCGATGCAGGTCCCGACGATCACCATGACAACGATGTACTGGCGCAGATCGACGGTGAACTCCATCAGCCGCCGGGCGTAGCTGTGGCCGCGGCGGGCTGTCTCCTCCAGCCGCCCCGGCCAGAGGATGATATCGACAAAGAGGAAGGTGGTCAGCAAGATCAGGGTAGTGGCGCTGCCGATGGCGCTGCCCAGCGCGGACAGCAGATCGGCGATCCAGTTCAGGGGTTTGGAGGGATCGGCCTGGCTGGCGATGGCCGCCGAGCCGGCGCTTGCCAGCCCCAGATTCTGCAAGGCAGCCTGCCATTGAGCCACCAACTGCTGCGCCTGTTGGGCATAGGTGGGCAGCTCGCTGAGAAACTGCGCGGCGCCATAGATCAGCAGCAGCGCCAACAGCGCCAGCACCAGGTAGACCGCCGCCAGCGCGATGGCCAGGATCAGGCCCCGATGCAGGCCCTTGCGCCGCAGCCAGTTCACCAGCGGGTCTGTGGCCAGGGCAATCAAAAAGGCAAAGGAGAGGGAGAGGATATATTCGGCGTACTGGCTCATGCCCCAGAGTGCAATGGAAGCGCCGGCCAGCAGCAGGATGATACGCAGGGCGGGACTGAACTCGCGGGAAGATGTCAAGCGATAGACTCCCTAATCAAGCAGTGGGCGGGGCGGGCAGCTACATTCCCCACACGGCGATGGACAGACCCTGGTAGCTCTCACTTCGCTGCCAGATGCGTTCGTCCCAGGTCTTACCCGGTCGGCGGTCGAAGATCACCAGGTGCGCCTCCTGCGCGCCGCAGCGGTCGGCGTACTCCCAGGTCTGCGCCAGTCCCTCCTGGAGCGTCGTCTCCAGCGAGCCGCGCAGCAGCTTGAGTTCGATCACGGCCCGCTGCACGCCGGCCGGTGTGTTCCACACCACCAGCAGGTCGGTGCGCCGCCGCCCC
>JACSRL010000778.1 GCA_014879765.1 Anaerolinea sp.
GGATTCGGCGGAGTCATCCAGCGCCGAATCCAGCAGGCCGGCGATGATGGGCTTGGCCAGCCTGGCAAATCGCGGCAGCTGGCCGACGGTGAGCGGCCGGATCTCCAGCCGCTCACCCCGGAACTGCACGACCGCTGGCTGGGGGTCCAGGGTGTCCAGATCGTCGGCCGACATCAGTCAACCACCGTGACCTGGAAGTACTTGGACAGGCCGGCACCCTTGGTGGTGTCGGTCATCAGCGAGCCGCTCACCTCACCGGCGCCGTACTCCTCGCCGATCAGGCCCAGGGAGGCCAGCACGCCGCCGCTGATCTTGTGGGCGATCACGCGCACCGGCTTGCCGCTGCGGGCCTCGTTGAGGCCGGCAAACACCAGGGTGTACTGCTTGGCCGAGACCACGAAGGCCTCGGTGACGCTGTGCGCGGCGTAGGTGTAGTCCACCTCGAAGTTGGGCGCGCCCAGGGTCGGGGCCGGGATGGTGGAGGTGGACGGGATGTACAGGCCGCCATTGGTCAGCACGTAGTCGGTGCCGGCGGTGTAGGCCGTGCCGCCGCCTACCGGCTCCACCGAGGTGACGGTGGCGGCGATCTTGGCCAGCGCCACCCAGCCGCCCTTGTAGCCCACCACCGCTTCGGCGGTGGCGGTGCCGGCGACCACCGGGGTGGAAGTGCCGCGGGTGAAGCGGGCGAAGTTCTCCGCGTCGAAGTCGTGGAAGGTGAGGTTGAACTGCACATCGCTCACGCGGTCGATGCGGTTGCGGATGCCGCCGCCGGGGTTGGTGTGGTCCGGCAGGGACAGGGTGTTGGACTGCGGGGCGAAGTTGAGCACCGAGCAGTTGCCGATAGGGGCGAACGCGGCGGCGGCGCCGAACTCCTTGATGTAGATCTGGCCGCTGCCCACGTAGCTGTAGTCTTGCTTTTCCATGGTGGAAGTCCTCGTTTATGCCGCTGGGCGGCGGATAGGGATGTGGCTGGTGTAGGTGACCGCGACGCCGACCCAGCCGGCCGCGATCTGGCCCGCCAGGGATTCGGCGCCCTGGTAGCGTGGAAACTCGTAGCCCTTGGGGTACAGGGTCTGCTGGGCTTCCATGGCCCGCTCGATGTCGTCCAGAAGTTCGTCCAGGTGCTCCTGCGCGTCGTCCATGTCGGCGGGCACCTTGGCCACCACGCGGAACGTGGTGAGGCGGTGGGTGCGCAGCAAGGCCACGTCGCTGGCGCGGGCCTGGGAGGTCCACACCGCGGCGACGAACTGCTCGGCTTCGTCTTCCTTTTCCGGCGTGGGCTCCAGGGTGACGGCCAGGCCGGCATCGGTGTGGAAGCCGTTGGCCTTCTGGATGCGCTTGAGCGCAGTCTCCACGGCCCCCAGCAGCTGGCTGCGAGCGCCGCTCATGCGCGCACCGACCAGCGGCTGAGCGAGTCATCACCGCCAATGTGCTGGGCCAGGGTGTAGGTCTGGCCGCCCACGGTCACGGTGGCGCGGGTCGCCGGTTCCACTTGCTGGCGCCGGAACGTGAGCACCACGGCGTGGAAGGCGATGGGCGCGCCGTCTTCGCCGAACTGCTCCACGTTGACATCCTTGAGCACCTGCACGGTGACCGCCGACCCCGGGCCGCCCGGCGGCGGGGTGTAGGTGGCATCGAGCGTGCCGACCACGGCGGCGAACGCGCCGTAGAAGGCCTGGTCGAACGCCTGCATCCAGCTGGCCTCGCTCATAGCCGCCCCCGGTACTTGGAGGTCTGCAAGGCCTTGGCCAGCTCGCGGTTGAAGTGGAACGGCATGAGCTTGTCCCACTGGCGCTGTGCCAGGCCGAAGATGTCGAAGCGCTTCTGGTAGCGGGGCTGGCGCACGAACACGAAGATGCTGCGCACCGCGCTGCCGTAGCCGGTGGTGATGCGCTCGTAGATGCCCGGGCGCAGGCGGCCATGCCGGGCCCGGATGGCGAAGAACTCCCCGCCCCGGGTACCGCGCTTGGCAGCGCGCTTGCGGCGGCGGCCGCGGCTGGCGGCGGTCTCGTTCTGGTATTTGTCGTTGCGGGCATCCAGCTGCGAGAGCACCTGGTTGACGGTGCTGGCGCGCACGTTGCCGTGGGCGTCCAGATCCGCGCCCTTGCCGGCCACCGCAAACATGCCAGCCGGCAGCGCGCCACGGGCCGCCAGCAAGCGCTCCATCGGCTTGCGGGTGCGGGCGCCACCCTCGACCTGGTGCAGCAGGTACTTTGCCGGCGGGGTCCCGCCGGTGGCCTCATCGCGCAGGAAGATGGTGGCGTACAGGCGTTGCTTGGTGGCCTTGGTGTACTGGGCGGCATTGATGGTCATCGCCCGCGGGCGATCGAACACGCGGGCGGCAGTGCGCGCCCATACCTGGCGGATCTCGAAGGCGGTGGCGTTGACCGCCTGGACGATGGCAAACGGCAGGTTCTTGCGCTCCAGCTCGGTGAACTGGCGGGACAGCACGTTGTCGGCGTCGACGTCGATCTTGACCAGGCTCATGGCGCGCCTCCGGCCCGGTCGGCCAGGATCACGGCTTGGCAGGCGCGGAGCTGGTCGTCGGCGTCGCGTCCGACTCGAACAATTCGGCCCGCAGCCTCGTCTCGAAGTTGGGCGAGCGCATCACGTTCGAGGGTGGCGGCGGCGGCGTCGGACAAACGCTGGGTTTCACAGCCAGCCCATTCCTTGCGCAGCTGGAGGTTGCCAGCGCGCAGGTCAGCAGCAACAGCAGCAGGGACGGTTTCGGCTTCACGGCGGTCCTCTTCATGTTGGGTGCCGATGTCGGCCAGGGCCCGGGCCTTGGCGCGCTCGGAGTCGATGGCTTCGACCAGGGTGTCGTTGACCAGTTCGGCCAGCTCCAGGTCGGCGCGGAGCTTCTTGATGTCGGCGCTGCGGTCGCGCCATTCCCAGCCGACCCAGAAGGTGGCGAAGGTCCACAGGGCGAGGGAGGTGATGGCGATCAGGATGCGGTTCATGGCACCACGCCCTCCATGCACGCCTTCCTCTCGGCCTCGCGGCGATTCTTCAGCCCTTGAACGAACCGCATCTCAGGCTTCCCGTTCGGCAGCTTGCGGCCGGTCTTGACGTAGCTCCAGATCGGCCGGTCCGCGTCATCCAGCGCCAGCCGGCGGCACCCCAGCGCCCACTGCTCTGCATTCCATGCGCGCATGGCGCCGCTGCCGCAGGTGGACGGCGCACCGAAGTTCCAGGCATGGGACGTGGCCATGTCGAACACCGGCTGCGGCGGGGTGACCTTGAAGCAGCGAAGCAGCTGCGCCTGCACTTTCGCCACCGCCTTGCCCATCTCGGCTTCGCACTTTGCTGCCGGCCACTTCTCACCGACGATGATCGGGGTGTCCGTGATGTGCTTGGTCAGACCGCCGCACGCGGTGGGCAGGCCGCCGGCCAGCTTGTCGGCGTAGACCACGGTGTCCTTGAACTGCGGGCTGCCGTTCTCCCAGCCGTTGATGAAGGCCAGCAGTCCGGCTGTGGCCAGCACTAGGCCTGCCCCGACGCCACCGACAACGGCCTTGGTGCCGACCTCAGCCACGGCGGCGCACCCTCGCCCACAGCCGGCGCAGGTCATCAGCCCGCTTGTCCCACCACTCCAGCCACATGCCCCAGTTCTTGACGACGTTGGTCATCAGCAGGGAGAGCGTGTAGACGATCGTCAGCCACACCAGGATGGTGTGCGGACTGATGGCGCCGACGCCGCTGGCGAAGGCCACCGCTGCGGGCGGGGCGATCTTGGCCCCGGCGGTCAGCAGGTCGGTGGTGATCTGGTCTTTCACCGGTGGTCCCTTGAGTGCTCTGGCCATGGTCACGGCCTCGGAATTGCCGGCCGCCGCCGGCACCACGCGGGGTGGCGACGGCGGCGGGGCGG
>JACSRL010000626.1 GCA_014879765.1 Anaerolinea sp.
GGCCAAACGTTGGTTGAGTAGCCGTCTGCGGCGTATCGAAACCAACGTTTGGCCCGCCGGCGGGTGCGAGCATGTGGATTTCGATACGGCGGCCTACTCAATCCACATGCTCGCACCCGCCAGTTGAACAGCTACCATTGAATCAAGGCAAACCATCCCATGAAACCATTCTGGATCACCGGCCTGGTGCCGGCAACCTTCACCCCCATGCACGAAGACGGCAGCTTGAACCTGGCCCCGGTCGGCCCGACGGTGGACCGGCTGGTGGAGCAGGGGGTCAGCGCCATCTTCACCTGCGGCAGCACCGGCGAAAGCGCCTCCCTGACCACGGCCGAGCGCCAGGCGACGCTGGAGGCCTTTGTCACGGCCGCGGCCGGCCGGCTGCCGGTCATCGCCCACGTGGGGCACACCTCCCTGGCCGATGCCCGCGCCCTGGCCAGCCATGCCCAGCATGTGGGCGCGGCCGCGATCGCCGCCCTGCCCCCCTTCTACGTCAAGCCCGGCTCGGTCAAGGTGCTGGTGGACTGCATGGCCGAGATCGCCAGCGCCGCGCCCGATCTGCCCTTCTACTACTACCACATCCCCGGTCTGACCGGCGTCAACCTGGACATGGTGGACTTTCTGCGCCAGGGCAGCCAGCGCATCCCCACGCTGGTGGGCATCAAGTACAGCTCTCCCACCCTTTATGAGCTGCAAGCCTGCGTCGCCTTCGACGGCGGCCGCTTCAACATCCTCTTCGGCGTCGATGAGATGCTGCTGAGCGGCCTGGCGGCCGGCGCGCACGGCGCGGTGGGCAGCACCTTCAACTTCGCCGCGCCCCTCTACCAGCAGATCATGGCCGCCTTTGCGGCCGGCGACCTGGCTCAGGCGCAGCGGCTGCAGCTGCTGTCGGCGCAGATGGTGCTCAAGGTGGTGGGCAGCTATCGTCCGCTGCCCGGCCTGAAGGCGATTCTGGGCTTCGCCGGCCCCTCCTATGGCCCCGCCCGCCTGCCGCAGGTGGCGCTGTCGCCGGCTGAGATCGACTCCCTGCGCGCCGACATGGCCGAGCTGGGCTTTCTGGAATGGGTGCAGCGATGACCGATGCCCACGTTGCGCTGATGACGCCGGAGCGCGTCGACTATCTGCTGGCCACCTACCGCGATGGCCTGCTGAAGAGCACTCTGCCCTTCTGGTTCCCGCGCAGCGTCGATCAGGAGCAGGGCGGCTTCATGTTCAGCCGCGACCAGGACGGCTCGCTGCTGGACACCGACAAGGCCATCTGGCTGCAAGGGCGGGCCAGTTGGCTGCTGGCCACCCTCTACAGCCAGGTGGAGCCGCGGCCGGAGTGGCTGGCCTGGTCGCGCCACGGCATCGACTTCCTGCGCCAGCACGGCTTCGACGACGATGGCCGCATGTTCTTCCTGGTGGACCGCGCCGGCCAGCCGCTGCGCAAGCGCCGCTACATCTTCAGCGAGATGTTCACCATCGCCGCGCTGGCGGCCTATGGCCGCGCGGCCGGCGATGGCGGCGCGCTGGGCGAGGCGATGGAGCTTTACCAGCGGGTGCTGGGCTATCTGCACACGCCCGGCATGCTGCCGCCCAAGTGGGACACCACGACGCGACCCATGCGCGGCCTGGCGATCCCCATGATCATGATCGTCACCGGCCAGATTCTGCGCCAGGCCGGCGGAGACGCGGCCTTCTGCAACCGCTGGATCGACCACTACATCGACGAAATCCGCCGCTATCACATGCACCCGGAGCTGCAGACCGTGCTGGAAACCACCGGCCCCAACGGCGAGCTGCTGGATCACTTCGACGGGCGCACCCTCAACCCCGGCCACGCCATCGAGGCCGCCTGGTTCATCATGGACGAGGCGCGGCAGCGGGGCAATGACCGGGAGCTGCTCCAGACCGGGCTGACCATTCTGGACTGGATGTGGGCGCGCGGCTGGGACAAGGAGCATGGCGGCATCACCTATTTCGTGGACGTGTACGGGCGGCCGGTGCAGGAATACTGGCACGACATGAAGTTCTGGTGGCCGCAGAACGAGACCATCATCGCCACGCTGATGGCCTATCACTTGACCGGCGACGAAAAATACGCCCGCTGGCACGGCATGATCCACGACTGGACCTACGCCCGTTTCCCTGATCCGGAGCACGGCGAATGGTTCGGCTATCTGCACCGCGATGGCCGGCTCTCCTCGCGCCTCAAGGGCAACACCTACAAGGGCGCCTTCCACGTCCCGCGCATGGAGCTGGTCTGCTGGCAACTGATGGAAGAGATCAGGGCGGGAATGATGAGTGATGCGTGAGGAGTGATGGGAACCCGGAGGAGCTTGGGCTTCCCCTGGCAGTTCCCCTGAGTTCCCCCGCCTCCCCAGAAAGGACAAAAAGCAATGACATCCGCGTTACCGTTAGTCAAACCTGGATTTGTTCCCCCCCTCGACCCGGACTTCCGGCCAGCGGTGCTGGCCAATCGGGCTTTCCGCCAGGCCGCGGAGGAGGCAGGCGCGGCCGCGCCGCTGGTGATCGCGCTGGAGCGGTCCGACGGCGCGGTGTCACGCTACGAGACGGTGGCCTTCGCCGCGGATCATCCCCGCGCGGCCGCCAACCTGGACTACGCCGAGCGGCTGGTCAAGTTCCTGCTCTGGGCGCGCGGCGGCTGGAAGGTGAGCATCGACGGGCCGGCCGGCATCGCCGAGCACATCCGCCAGGTCTATTCCGACGCGGGTCAACGCCAGTTCGACTATCACTTCATGGGCGATCAGGTCTACCAGCAGCCCTTCACCGTGGTCGCATGCGCGGCCGGCCAGGCGCCGGCGGCGCGCGAGGCGGGCCAGGCGCTGGGCCGCCATCTGGATGGCTGCCGCATCGGCTTCGACCTGGGCGCGTCCGACCTGAAGGTGTCGGCTGTGATCGACGGCGAGCCGGTCTGGAGCGATGAGATCGTCTGGGAGCCGGTGGAGCAGACTGACCCCACCTATCACTACGAGCGCATCATGGCCGGGCTGCGCCAGGCGCAGAGCAAGCTGCCGCGGCTGGATGCGATCGGCGGCAGCTCGGCCGGCATCTACGTGGACAACCGGCCGATGGTGGCTTCCCTCTTCCGCGGCATCCCGGCCGACCGCTTCGACGCCATCCGCAGCATGTTCCTGCGCATCCGCGCGGAGTTCGGCGTGCCGCTGGAGGTGATCAACGACGGCGACGTGACCGCGCTGGCCGGCGCGATGTCGCTGGAGGATGACGGCGTGCTGGGCATCGCCCTGGGCAGCAGCCAGGCCGTGGGCTACGTCAACCTGGAGGGCGCAGTGACCGGCTGGCTGAACGAGCTGGCCTTCGCGCCGGTGGATTATAATCCCAGCGCGGCGGTGGACGAGTGGTCCGGCGACCGCGGCGTCGGCTCGCAGTACTTCTCGCAGCAGTGCGTCTTCCGCCTGGCGCCGCAGGTGGGCATCACCCTGCCCGACGGCCCCAACGTCACCAAGGCCGAGAAGCTGAAGCACGTCCAGGGCTACCTGGAGGCGGGCCAGGAGGGCGCGGTCCAGATCTGGCAGAGCATCGGCGTCTATCTGGGCTACAGCCTGGCGCACTATGCCGAGTTTTACGATCTGAAGCACGTGCTGATCCTGGGCCGCGTCACCAGCGGCAGCGGCGGCCAGTTGATTCTGGACGGCGCGCACGCGGTGCTGGCCGCCGAGTTCCCCGAGCTGGCCGGCCGCTTCCACATCCAACTGCCCGACGAGAAGAGCCGCCGCGTGGGCCAGTCGATAGCCGCGGCCAGTTTGCCGGCGCGCGTGGGCGCGTGAGAGAGACGGTGAATGGAATTCACCGTCTGAAAGCACGAAGCCGCCTCAGCGGCTGGGGAAGGGTCTCCGGCTCCC
>JACSRL010000629.1 GCA_014879765.1 Anaerolinea sp.
CGGCACTCCGATGGATGAAAATAGCGGGACTCGGTCGGAGACCGGCCCGAGCGGTGAGCTATTTTCTAAGCAGAACATGGCTCGATCGCGTCGAAACCCGCCTGTTCCAACCGCTCACTCACTTGCCAGAGAGCTCCGCATAGCGGCGTCCACGCTGCGCTACAATCAGAGTCGAGCGAAAAATCGAGGGATGCCGCTGGGAAAGCGTGTAAACATAGGCCTCGTAGTCACGCAGCGAAACGTATTATAGCCATTACATGCCGCTTTGAGAAACGATCACGGCACAGGCAACTCAAACATTACCACACGACACGTCTGGCTGTCCGCCACCGCGACACGGATCAGGCCCTCATCGCCCGGCGCGGCCGCGAGGCCGACCGGCTTGACCAAGCCCGCCTCCAGGCCGAACTGGCCCAGCGGCTGGCCATCGGCCGCAAAAAGCAGGATGCGCCGCTCCTCAGGGTCGCTGACCACCAGCCCGCCGGCCGGCAGCACGGCCAGATGCGGCCCGTCGATGGTGCTGGCCAGCGCCGGGCCGCTCCAGCGGCTCAGGCTGCCATCTGCGGCCAGCCGGGTGACCGCGCCGCTCTCCGCCTCGACGAAATAAAGGTCGCCGCCGGGGGTCAACGCGGCGTCGGTGGGCTGCTGGCGGGCCACATCGCTCTCCGGGCCGCCGATCTGGCTCTGCCGCTGGCCAGCCGGGCTCAGCTCCACGATGCGCACGCCGCCGGTGTCGGCCACCACGATCTGCCCGGCCGCGTCCACCCCCAGCCCGCGCGGCCGGTAGAAGGTCTGCTCCGCGCCGAAGCTGGCGATGAACTGGCCGTCGGGCGTGAAGCGCAGCAACTGCTGGCCGGCCGCGTCCAGCAGCAGCAGGTTGCCATCCGGCTCCACCGCCAGATCGACCAGCTCCTGCGTCGCCGGATCGACCCCCTCGGCCGCGGCGCTCCAGGCGGCCACGAAACGGCCGGCCGCGTCCAGGCGCACGATGCGGCCATTGCCGGTGTCGGCCACGAAGACCTCGCCACTGGCCGGGTCGATGGCCAGGCCGCGCGGCTTGGCCAGTTGATCCAACCCGGCGCCGCAGACGCCGCCAAAGCTCCACGCCACGGCCGCGGACAGCGGGGTGAAGTCGCCGCTGATGGGGAGCAGCGCCACCGCGTCGCCGGCCGCGGGCGGCGGCGCGGCCTCCGTCTCCGGCCGCTGGAAGGGCAGCGCGATCTCCGGCGGCGGCGGCAGGATCAGGCCGGCCGGGATCTCCTCCCCCTCCAGTGGGAAGAGGAACTTGCTGTCGATCACCGCACGGCCCTGGCCCGGCGGCTGCCACCAAAGCTGCATCTCGCGGCTGCCGCCCAGCTCGTTGTAGCGCACCTCGATGTCATGGAAGCCCTGCGCCAGCGCGATCTGGCCGCTGCGATCCTCGGCGCCGTGGCTGCCGCTGTTGTCCACCACCAACTGGCCATCGATGAAGACCAGGGAGCCGTCGTCGGAGCGGGTGCCGATGGTATAGACGCCGTCGGCCGGGATGGCCAGCTTGCCGCGCCAGAGGATGCTGAACGGCTCGCGCAGCGGGTTGTTGGGGGTGATCAGCAGATCGTTGCGCACCAACGCGGGCGCGCCCTCCCAGTTGGCGTTGGGATAGTAGTAGCCCACCAATCCCTGGTCGCCCAGCCGGAAGGTGTAGAGCGCGTCGCCGCCGACGACCACGGGGCCAAAGCCGGGGCCGCTCCAGCTCAGCCGCAGCCGGCCCGGCGTCGCGCCCGACTGCACCTCGATGCGGATGGGGTGGAAACCGGCCGCCAGCGTCGCCTCCAACTGGCCCTGGCCGCCCGCCTTCAGCTCCAGACGCTGGTCGCGGTCGATCTGCACGCTGGCCGGGCCAGATTCGGCCGTGAAATCGAAGCGGTACTGGCCATAGTCCGGCGCCAGCAGCGTGCCCTCCCACAGCGCGAAGAAGGGCGCGGCCAGCGGCGCGGCGGCCAGGTCCAGGTCCAGCGCGGCCGTGGGCCACACCGCCTCGGCCGCGGTGGTGGGCGGATAGACGCTGAAAAGCTGGCCTTTCAGCCCCTGGGAAGCGGTCAGGTCGTCGCCGGCGACGCGGTAGGAGAGGAACAGGCTCTGTCCGTAGCGGTCCAGATGCTCTTCGGCCTCGCCGGCCGGGTAGATCTGCTGCAACAGCCCCAGCAGCGGCCGGTCCACCGGTTCCAGCACGTAGACCAGATCCTGGCCGGCCGCGGCTAGCCCGCGATAGGGCACGTCGTCCACCGGGTTGAGCGCGCGGTAGGGATGGTCGCGGCCGATCAGCTTGACCGCGGAATGATGCTCGTACTGCGGCGTGATCAAGACCTGGGTCTCGGCCGGCAGGGTGGCCAGGAAGCGCCCCACGGCCGACTCGTTGGGGCTGAAGGCGCTCCATACCGCCGGGTCGGGCGCCTGCACCTGGAAATAGACGCGCGCGTTGGCCAGCATGACCACGGCTGTCACCGCGGCCAGGGCCAGGCTGAACCCACGTTCACCCGCGCCGCGCCAGGCCGCGCGCCAGGCCAGAAGGAGCTGATCGACCACCAGCGCGACGAAAAGATAGATCAGCGGGATCATGCCGATGGTGCGGCGGGCGGTGGGCGCCTCGTGCCCCACCGACAGCACCCCCAGGCTGAGAATGCCCAGGAACCAGAGCAGGTAGAGCACCGGCAGCGAGCGGGCGCGCAGCGCGTGCCACAGCGCATAGGCCAGCCCCAACACCAGCAGGATCGCCGCCAGCGTGTCCAGCATGGGCGCGCCCGGCAGATTGTTCAGCGCGGCCAGGTCTCCCTGCCAGTTGAACATGTAGAGTGTCTTCTTGAAGTTCTCGACGATGGGCTGCACGCTGCCCAGCCGCTCCACGTCGTTGAAGATGCTAATGTGGCGCATGCGGCCGGTGAACACCGCCCAGTTCTGCACGATGTATACCCCCAGCGGCAGGATGGCGGTGAAGGCCGCGCCGGCCATGATGGCGATCCCTTGCAGATCGTGGCGCAGACTAGCCGCCCCACCCTCCGCCGGTCGAGTAGGCGGTCTGCCGCCGTATCGAGACCGTCCAACAATCCACGCCCGCGCCACCCAAAAGAGCAAAAACGCGGCCACAATAACCGGCACGACGCGAAAGGCAGTGTAGCTGTTCATGCCCAGCGCCAGCAGCAGGCCGGCCAGCGCCCACTGCCAGCGTTTGCCGGTGCGCAGGGCGCGCAGCAGGAAGAGCGCCAGCAGGATCATCACCGCCGGCTGCATGATCAGCTCATAGACGATGCGGCTGAAGGTGACGTGCCAGCGCGCCGTGGCCAGCAGCGCGGCCGCAGCCAGCGCCGCGCGCCGGTCGTAGTGATCGCGCGCCAGGAAATAGAACGCGGCCACAGTCAGCGTGCCGAGCAGCGCCGATACCGCCCGCATCTGGGTGACGCCCACGCCGAAAAGCTGGAAGCTCAGCGCGAGCAGGTAGGTGAATAGGGTGGCCTGCCCCTCGTTGGTCTCGGCATAGGGCAGATAGCGCGCCCCGGCCAGCCAGCGCAGCGCGTCCAGCCCGTTGTTGCACTCGTCCGACTGACAGCCGTTGGGGAAGACATTCAGTTGATGAAAGCGCACCAACGCGGAGATGGCCAGGATCAGACCCAGGAGCAGGAGATCCCAGTGGGCGCGGAGCCAGGGGGTGAGGCGTGAAACGTGAAACGTGAAACGTGATGCGTCCACGCTCTGGCCGGTCTCCGACCGAGCCAGCCCGCCATCATCCACGCTCTCCACGCTCTGGCCGGTCTGCTCCACGCTCTGGCCGGTCTCCGACCGAGCCAGCCCGCCATCACCCACGCTCTCCACGCTCTGGCCGGT
>JACSRL010000540.1 GCA_014879765.1 Anaerolinea sp.
CGAGTAGGCCGCCGTATCGAGATCCGTGGATCGAGTAGGCCGCCGTATCGAGATCGTGGATCGAGTAGGTCGCCGGCGGGCCAAACGTGGGTTTCGATACGCCTCAGAAGGCTACTCAACCCACGTTTGGCCCGCCGGCTGAGCAGTTACGAAAAGAGACCAACCATGCGACGTTTGTTGATTGTTGTGGGTGTTATCGCCCTGGTGGTGGCCGGCAGCCTGGTGCTGTATCGCGTCACCGGCCAGGCCAAGGAAGCGCCCGCGCCCGACTACGAGACTTTGGAGGTGACGCGCGGCAATCTGGTGTCCACGGTCAGCGCCACCGGCGCGATCGAGCCGGAAGGCCAGTTGGCCCTGGTCTTTCGCGGCGCAGGGCGCGTCGGCGAGGTGCTGGTGAAGAAAGGGGACCCGGTGACGGCCGGCCAGGTGTTGGCCCGGCTGGAGACCGAGGACCTGGATCTGGCGCTGGCGCAGGCCGAGACCGCCTTGATCATCAGCCAGGCGCAGTTGGCGCGTCTCAAGACCCCGCCGGAAGAGGTGGATCTGGCCGCCGCGCAGGCTGCTGTCGCCAGCGCCGAGGCATCGGCCGACAGCGCCCAGGCCGCGCTGGCCAGCGCGGAGGCGGCCTACAGCGCCTTGCAGAGCGGCGCCACAGAGGATCAGAAGCAGGCTGCGGCCGCCAATCTGGAGCGCGCCCGTGTGATGCGCGACCAGGCGCAGGCGGCCTATGACCAGATCGCCGGGCAGCCCAACGTCGGCATGATGCCGCAGGCCTTGCAGTTGCAGCAGGCCACCATCGACTACGAGACCGCGGCCGCCAACTATCGCATCAGCACCGCGCCGGCCACGGCCGCGCAACTGGCCTCCAGCCGCGCCCAGATCGCCCAGGCCAAGGCGGCCGTGGCCCAGGCCCAGGCCTCGCTGGCCCAGGCCGAAGCGAGCCTGGCCAAGCTGCAGGCCGGGCCCGGCGCCAGCGACCTGGCCATCGCCGAAGCCCAGGTGACCCAGGGGCAGTTGTCGGTGCAGCAGGCGCAGTTGACGCGCAGCAACAGCGAGCTGGTCAGCCCCAGCGACGGCATCGTGACCGAGCTGAACGTGGCCGTGGGGGAATTGCCCAGCGCGGCCCGGCCGGCCGCGGTGCTCACCGATCTCTCCCGCTTTCACATCAACATCGCCGTGGACGAGATCGACATCGGCAAGCTGAGCGAGGGGCAGATGGTGCGTGTGACGCTGGACGCCGCGCCGGACGCGCAACTGACCGGCCACATCTCCTCCATTGCCGCCACCCCCACCAGCTCCGGCGGCACAGTCTCCTACGACGTGACGGTGGTGATCGACGAGACCGACGCCGCGCTGCGCAGTGGACTGAGCGCCACGGCCAGCATCATCACCCAAGAACTGAACGACGTGCTGCTGATCCCCAACCGCAGCATCCAGATCGACCGCTCCACCGGCCGGGCCTATGTAGAGAAGCTGGTCGGGGGCGTGCCCACCCGCACCGAGGTGCAGTTGGGCGCACGCAACGAGCAAACCAGCGAGGTGCTCGGCGGCCTGAGCCAGGGCGACGTGTTGGCCATCCGCTCCAGCACCGGCCTGGACCGCCTGCGCAGCACCATGTTCGGTGAGTGAGCCATGAGCGCACCAGGCTCCCAGCCAGTCATCGAGATTCGCAACATCACCAAGGTCTACCGCATGGGCGATGTGGAGGTACACGCCTTGAGCGGGGCCTCGCTGCGGATGCAGTCCGGCGAGATGGTTTCCATCATGGGGCCGTCTGGCTCTGGCAAGTCCACGTTGATGAACATCATCGGCTGCCTGGACCAGGCCACCAGCGGCCAGTATCTGCTGGACGGCATCGACGTCAGCAGCCTGAGCGATGACCAGTTGGCCGCGGTGCGCAGCCGCAAGATCGGCTTTGTTTTTCAGAGCTTCAACCTGTTGCCCCGCACCACGGCCTTGCAGAACGTCGAGTTGCCGCTGGTCTATGCTGGCGGCAAGAACCGCCGCCAGCGGGCCGAGGCCGCCTTGCAGCGGGTGGGCCTGGGAGATCGGCTGGGCCACCGGCCCAACGAGCTCTCCGGCGGCCAGCAGCAGCGGGTGGCCATCGCCCGCGCGCTGATCAACGACCCGGCCATCATCCTGGCCGACGAGCCCACCGGCAACCTGGACTCCAAGTCGGGCGCGGAGATCATGGCCATCTTCCAGGATCTGAACGAGCGCCAGGGGATCACCGTGGTCTTTGTGACCCATGAGCCAGAGATCGCCGAACACACGCGGCGCATCGTCCGTCTGATGGATGGCCAGATCGTGGAGGATGCCCCGGTTCTGCACCAGCGGCGAGCCGGCCAACGCGCCTACGACAAGCGGGTGCGCGATCTGATCGCCCACAGCCAGGAGCCAACGCCATGAGCATCGTCGAATCTTTGCGTGTGGCCATGCGCGGCCTGTCGGCCAACAAACTGCGGGCCATGCTGACCATGCTGGGCATCATCATCGGCGTGGGCGCGGTGATCACCCTGCTCTCGGTGGGCAAAGGGGTTGAGAATCTGATCCGCGAGCAGTTGCAGGGCGCGGGCACCAATCTGCTCTTCGTCGTTCCGGTCAACGTCAACAACAACACCGGCCCGCCCAGCACGCACCGCTTCGAGCCGTCGCTGACCCAGAGCGACTACGCGGCCATCAGCGACCCCTTCAATGTGCCGTTGGTGGTGCGGGCGGCGCCTGAGGTGAACACCGCGGCCGACGTGACCTATCAGCGCAACAGCCTGAACTTGCAGGTCTCTGGCGTCACCTATGACTACCAAGCTGTGCGCAATTCATTCGTGGGCGAGGGCAATTTCATCTCCGACCAGGATGTGGCCGCGCGCTCGCGGGTGGCCGTCTTGGGTGTGCGCGCCATGGAACGCCTCTTCGACGCCGACGAATATGCCATCGGGCGCACCATCAAGATCAACAACATCCCCTTCGAGGTGATCGGGATCATGCAGGAGAAGGGGGGCGGCGCCTTCGGCAGCGAGGACGACCTGGTCTACGTCCCGTTGACCACCATGCAGGAGCGGCTGATG
Organism: Anaerolinea sp.; assembly: GCA_014879765.1. GTDB lineage: Bacteria > Chloroflexota > Anaerolineae > JAAEKA01 > JAAEKA01 > JAAEKA01. The sequence continues at coordinate 3,066 of JACSRL010000540.1, forward strand.
CCCAACTTCCGCAACTCGCGCGGCGAGCCGCTGCTCTCGACGATCTACACCCAGGTGGTGGCCGAGGAGCAGATGGACGAGGCGCGGCAGCAGATCGAGGAGCTGCTGCGCCAGCGCCATAACATCCAGTTCCGCGGCGACGATGACTTCACGGTGATCAACCAGGCCGATCTGGTGGCCATCTTCGGCCAGATCACCGGCGTCATCACCCTCTTCCTGGGCGCGATTGCCGCCATCTCGCTGCTGGTGGGGGGCATCGGCATCATGAACATCATGCTGGTGTCGGTGACCGAGCGCACGCGCGAGATCGGCATCCGCAAGGCGGTGGGCGCACGGCGTCGCGATATCCTCTTGCAGTTCCTGATCGAGGCCATGGTGCTCTCGCTGATCGGCGGGCTGATCGGCATTGGCCTGGGCTGGGCCGGCGCGGTGCTGATCACCAGTCTGCAAGATGACCTGACCGCGGTGGTCACGGCGCAGAGTGTGCTGCTGGCCACCGGTTTTTCGCTGGCCGTGGGGCTTTTCTTCGGCATCTATCCGGCGACGCGCGCGGCCGGGCTGAACCCGATCGACGCGCTGCGCTACGAGTAAGCGCCAGCCGCTCGGCGGGACGCCTCGCTGATCGAACTACAAGAACTTGATCGGCAGGGCGTCCCGCCCGATCTGCAAGAACTTGATCGGCAGGGCGTCCCGCCCGATCTGCAAGAACTTGATCGGGAGGGCGTCCCGCCCGATTCCAGAACTTGATCGGGAGGGCGTCTCGCCCGATTCCGTTGGTTTGCGTGTG
>JACSRL010000633.1 GCA_014879765.1 Anaerolinea sp.
GCCCCTCTCCCGCGGGGAGAGGGGGATGCGCCCTCACCCCTGGCCCCTCTCCCGCGGGGAGAGGGGGATAGGAGCGAGGACGACCGTTCACCGCTTACCGTTCACCGTTCACCGCTCTGGCGTTGGCTCGCCGGCGGCTTGGCCGCCATCGCCCTCCTGGGCGCGATCCTTTGGTCGCTGGCCTACGTCAACGGCGTTTACAACGACACCCACCCCTGGATCAAGGCCAGCCGCTGGATCTACGCCAACATCCCCGACGGCTCGACCATCGCCTGGGAGCAGTGGGACGACTCGCTGCCCTACGACCTGCCGGAGCCGGAGGCCTACCGCGGCCGCTATCGCTTCATCGACTGGGGGCCTTTCGAGGAGGACACGGCCGAGAAATTCGAGCGCCTGAAGAGCACCCTGCGCGAGGCCGACGTGCTGGCGCTTTCCTCCAACCGCATCTACGGCGCGGTGGACAACCTGCCTGAGCGCTATCCCATGACCACCCGCTACTACCAGTTGCTCTTCGCCGGGCAGTTGGGCTACGAGCTGGCGCTGGAGCAGGTCAACTCGCCGCGGCTGTTGGGCGTGGCCATCGACGACCGCGGCGCAGACGAGAGCTTCACCCTCTACGACCACCCGCGCGTGCTGGTCTTCCGCAAGGTGCGCGATCTGAGCGACGCCGAGTGGGACGCGCTGCTGGGCAACTCCTGGCTCGGCGCGCGGCCCTGGTACGTGGGCGATGAAACTTTTTTGCAGCGGGTCTGGCCTGATCGCGCCGATGGGGCCGCGGCGGCAGCGCCGAAAGCGGAGCCAGAGCCGGGCCAGGGCAAGAGTTTGCTGCTGGATGAGCCGCTGAGCCAGTTGCCGGTGGTGCAGGACTTCCGCTGGAACGAGCTGGCCAACAATTCGACCGCCCTGGCCGTACTGGTCTGGTGGCTGGCCATCAGCCTCGTCGGCTGGATCGTCTGGCCCATCACCTTCGGCCTCTTTCGCCGGCTGCACGACCGCGGCTATCTGCTTTCCCGCAGCCTGGGCTGGCTGCTGCTGGGCTGGCTGGTCTGGATCGGCGCCAGCCTGCGCATAGTCCAATTTCGCACGCCGGTGATCGTGGCCGCGCTGGGGCTGTTGGCGCTGTTTTCGCTGCTGCTGGGATGGCGTCAGCGCGCGGCCATGGCGCAGTTCTGGCGCGGGCAAAAGCGGCTGATCCTGGGGGGCGAGGCGCTGTTCGCCGCGGCCTTCCTGCTCTTCGTCGCTTTTCGGATAGCCAATCCCGACATCTGGCAGCCCTGGAACGGCGGCGAGAAGTTCATGGAGTTCGCCTTCCTCAACGCGATCCTGCGCAGCCCCACTTTCCCGCCCGTTGATCCCTACTTCGCCGGCGGCGTGATCAACTACTACTACTACGGCCTCTACCTGGTGGGGCTGCTGGTCAAGCTCACCGGCATCGCCTCCTCGGTGGCCTTCAACCTGGCCATCCCCACCGTCTTCGCCCTGGCCGTGGTCAACGTCTGGAGTTTGGCCTATAGTCTGGCCTGGCGCGCTGTGCCCTCACCCCTAACCCCTCTCCCAGGGGGAGAGGGGGATGATTCTCGGGTAGACTCCCCTCTGCCAGGGGGAGAGGGGGATGATTCTCGGGTAGACTCCCCTCTCCCCGGGACCGGCCAGCCAAGCGCAGCCGCGCCCTCCCCTCTCCCCCTGGGAGAGGGGCCGGGGGTGAGGGTGAGTCCCGCCCTCACCGCCCTCCTCGCCTCCTTCTTCGTGGCCATGCTGGGCAACGTGGACGGCGGCGCGCAGATGGTGCGCAAGCTGGCCGCCATGTCCAGCAGCTCCTTCGAGAGCAACCTGCCCGGCCTACAGAGCGCCGTGCGCGCGGCCGGCGGCCTGGTCAAGGTGCTGGGCCCAGAGCGGCTGCCCAGCTACAGCTACTGGGACCCCAGCCGGGTGATCCCGGAGACCATCAACGAGTTCCCCTACTGGAGCTTCCTCTTCGCCGACCTGCATCCGCACATGATCGGCATCGGCTTCACGGTGCTCTTCCTGGCGCTGGCCTGGAGCCTGCTGGCCGGCGTCGGGCGTCCCGCGCCGGCCATGGCCGATGGCTGGCGGGCGTGGACCGGCTACGTCGTGCGCGCGGCCAGCGGCGATGGCCTCTACCTGGCGCTGGCGTTGGCGCTGGGCGCCTTGGCGGTCATCAACACCTGGGATCTGCCCACCTATTTCGGCCTGGCCGTGCTGATCTGGTTGATGCGCGAGTGGCGCGCGGGGCGGCTGTCCGCCGCGCCGGTGCAGGCCCTGGTGCGCACGGCGCTGTTCGCTGGCGGGCTGCTGGCTGGCGCGCTGCTGCTCTACTGGCCATTTTTCGCCGACTATCAGGCGCTGGCCAGCAGCGGCGTTGGCGTCACGCCGCAGGCCTCCGAGCTGGGCAAGTGGCTGAACATGTGGGGCTTCCTGGGCTTCCTGGCCGTGAGCTTCGTGGCGGTGGAGCTGCGGCGCAGAGGGTCTCGATACGCCGCAGACGGCTACTCGACCGGCGGAGACGTGGCAGACGGCTACTCGACCGGCGGAGTCGGGCGGGATCTGGCTATCCTGCGCTGGCTGCGACTGACGCTGGATGATCTGAATCGGCTGCCCCGGCTGGCGCAGTTGAGCCCGCGGCTGAGTCTGAACAGCCTGCTGGCCGTGGGGGTGGCAGTCGTGGCTGCGGCCCTCCTGCTGTTGATCGACCGGTCGGTCGCGGCTGTGCTGTTGCTGCCGTTGCTGGCCGCTTTCCTGCTGCTCTGGCGACGCTCAGCCGACCGCGAGACCCAGTTCGTCGCCGTGCTGGTCTTCACCGGCCTGCTGGTGCTCTTTGGCGTGGAGATCTTCTACCTCAAGGATCACCTGCAAGGGGGCGACTGGCGGCGCATGAACACCCTCTTCAAGTTCTACATCCAGGTCTGGGTGATGCTGGCCCTGGCCGCGGCCGTGGCCTTGCCCGATGTCTGGCGCTTCATCCACCGGCGCTGGGGGCCGGTCTGGCGCGTGCTCTGGATCGTGATCTTCGGCTGGCTGTTGGCGCTGTCGCTGGTCTTCCTGGTGCTGGGCACGCCGATGCGGCTCAAGGATCGTTTCCCTGACAGCGGCGGCAACGCCAACCGGCCGCCGGTCGGCACGCTGGATGGCATGGCCTACATGCAGGCTGGAACCTACACCTGGCACCCGGACCCGGCCCTGGCCCCCACCACCCGCATCGAGCTGCGCTACGACTACGACGCGCTGCGCTGGATGCTGGATCACATCGAGGGCACACCGGTGGTGGCCGAGGCGCTGATCGGTTACTACCGCGAGGGCGGGCTGCGCGTGGCCAGCTTCACCGGCTTCCCCACCCTGCTGGGCTTCCATCAGGAGGGGGAACAGCGCTATGGCTGGCAGACCGGCCCACGGCGCAGCCAGGCCGAGGAGTTCTGGAACACCACCGACCTGGCCCGGGCGCAGCAGCTCATGGCCGAGCTGGGCATCGACTACATCTACCTCGGCCAGTTGGAGCGCATCGTCTACCCGGCCGCGAGCCTGGCCAAGTTCGAGCAGATGGCGGCCGCCGGCCTGCTGGAGGCGGTGTACCACAACGAGCAGGTGACCCTCTACCGGGTGGTGCGCGACTGAGCGTTTGGTCGCGGGCGGGTGCGGGCACGTTGATCTCGATACGGCGGCCTACTCGATCCACGTGCCCGCACCCGGCGGCCTACTCGATCAACGTGCCCGTACCCGGCGGCCTACTCGATCCACGTACCCGCACCCGGCGGCCTACTCGATCCACGTGCCCGCACCCGGCGGCCTACTCGATCCACGTGCCCGCAC
>JACSRL010000635.1 GCA_014879765.1 Anaerolinea sp.
AGGGGTGATTTGGTCAGTCATCTTCTAGCTCCGTGCGCAGTTGTTTGGCTGCACTCTGCTCAACGCCGTCGGCGGACGTAGTCGTTGAAACCCTGCTGCGCCTCGCTCAGCAGTCGGGGATCCCGCCAGATGGCCGGCAGCAGCAGCGTTTGCCGCTCGGACACGTCATGGCCATGGAAAGTGAAGAACTGCACCCGCTTGGATGGCAGATGATACTCCTGTTGCAACTCGGTCAGAAGGGCCTGCACCTGCTCCTGGATCAACTGCGGCGGAGCCGGCCGGTGGATGTAGCCGTTGGCCGGACAGGGGGTCTTCTCACACTGGCACTCGACGTGGATGCCGTTAGGGATCAGCTCGATGATGCGCTTGGCCAGCACACGATTGGTGGAGCGCATGACGAAAGCCACCAGGCGTGGGGACTCCTCCCGCAACTCCACATCGATGCGCACGGCCTTAGGCGCGGGCTTGGTTGGCAGCGGGGCAGCAGCCTTGGCAGGAGGGGTTTTGGCGCCGGCTTTGGCAGTCTTTGCGCCTGACCTGGCTCCCGGTTGGGGCGTCGCTTTGGGCTCGACTGCGGGTGAAATCGGCGCTGGCGCCGCCCGCGTCGCCGGCGACTCCGGCTGGGGCAGCGTCGCCGGCTGTCCATCGGCCGCGTGGCAGAGCTTCAGGTGCTCCGAGCAGGTGATGCGGCCGCAGTCGGGACAGGGGCGGCTGCTGGCGCGGCAGATCGGCCGCCGGCAGACCACGCAGACCAGCACCTGTTCGGCGCAAAGCTGGCAATACTCGCGATTGCACTCGACACACTGTGGCGCCAGGCAGCCGCGGTGGGCCAGGTGTCCGCCGGTGCATAGGTGCAGCCCCTCCCCCGGCTCGCCGCACACGTCGCACATCAGCAGCTCCAGCCGGTGAAGCAGCGGATCCCACACCGCCTGGCGCGTGATCGTCGCGCGGCGGTTGCCGATCTCTACCGGCAGCGCCAGCTTGGGCTGCATCGTCAGCAGGGTGTTGATCAGCTCCAGTTCCACCCGCAGGGTGTAGCGGCCGCGGGTATCGGCCAGCTTGGCGCTGCGCTCGGCGCGCAGGGCTGCGATCTTGGATTCGATCGCGCCGCGCCGTTCCGCCTCCTCCTCCCCCGCCCGCTCCAGGCGCCGCCGCAGGTCGCGTTCCAGCGAATCGTAGTAGTCGGTCAGCCGGGCCAGGTCCAGCTCCAGGAAACGCTGATTGCGCGTCTGCTGGGCCGTCAGCCGCTCTTGCAGCACCACCTCGGCCGCCGCCTGGCCGCGCAGCAACAGCCCCTGCCAGGTGACAAGATCCAGCGCCTCGCCGGCGCCGGGCCAGCGGGGCCGAGCCGGCGGCAGATGCGCGAAGGCCGTCTCGGTCTCGGCGGTGGCCAGACGCGCCAGGTGCTCCGGCTCCCGCACGACGCGCCCAGCCTGCAGGTCCAGGGTCACTGAGACGATCTGCTCCTGCTTCTCATCGCTGAGCAGGGTGGCCTTGAAGTTGAAGCGCAGATAGTGGTAGAGCGCGCTTTGCTCGACCGCATTGCGGGCCACGCTCAGGCGCGCGTTGGCAAAGCTGTAGGTCTTGGCTGCCAGGTCGTACAGCCCCGGTTTCTCCAGGCGCACATGGTTGATAGCCGTCTGCGCATGGCCCGGCTGCTGCGCCGCCTCCTGGGCCATGGCCTCCACCAGGGGATGGTTGACCGACAGCCGCAGCACCTCCGGCTCAGCCTCGGCCGCGAAAGCCAGGCGCAGGTAGGAGTCGACCTGCAACCCGCGCGCCAGCGCATCGGGCAGCAGCGCCTCGTGGACGCCGTAGGCCGGCGGCGTCAGCAGGCTGCCGCCGTGCTCCAGATAGCCCAGCACGAAGCGGGCCAGATCGAACTGTTCGCTGGCGTCAGGCTGGCTCATTGGGCGTCGAAATCCTCTCCGAACAGCGCGTCATCGTATTCCTGCGCGTGTTGATAGGCCGCGCGGGCCTTGATCAGCTCCTCGCCCAGGCCCTCCATGCCGGCGCGCAGCGCCTCCTGCGAAGGGGCTTGCGACCAGATGTCCAGGATGATCTCCTCGAAGTCGCGCTCGTCGCCCATCTGGCCCAGAATCATGTCCACCTCGCCGATCACCAGCTCGAACATGTTCAGCTTGCGGTCGAGGATGTCCAGCACGAAATCCTCGATGGCCCCCTCGGCCGCCAGGTTGAAGATGTCCACCGGCCGATCCTGGCCGACGCGATGGATGCGGCCGACGCGCTGTTCGATGCGCATGGGGTTCCAGGGCAGGTCGAAGTTGACCATGACGCGGCAGAACTGCAAGTTGCGCCCCTCGCCGGCTGCCTCGGTGGAGAGCAACACCGGCAGTTCCCCGTGAAAGCTGCGGATGGCCGCGTCCTTGTGCGCCGGGCTGAGGCCGCCGTGGTAGAGGGCATAGGGGATCCCTTCCTGGCGCAGCCGTTCGGCCAGCATCTCCTGGGTGGCGCGGAACTGGGTGAAGACCAGCACCTTGTCGCCGCCGCCGCCCGTCGCCTGGGCCGCCAGCAGCTTGACCAGAGCGTCGGCCTTGGCTGAGCTGGGCACGGCTGCGGCCAGGCCGGCCAGGCGCAGCAGCTCTGGCCGGTAGGCTGCCAGGGACCGATTATCCGCCAGCGTTTGCAGGGTCGAGGCGGTGGCGGCCGCGCTGCTGCCCGCCTCGCGCAGCAGGGTGAGCACGCCGAAACGCTGCGCGCTGCCCACGCGGTCGGCCATCATCTGCCGGGCCAGCTCGCTGATGCCGTCGTAGAGCGCCTGTTCCTGGGCGTGGAAGCGCAGGCGGATGGTGTGGGCGCGGCGCGGGGGCAGCTTCAGGCTGATCTGGCCGCGCGAGTGGCGCACCATCACGTCGCCCAGCAGCTCCCGCAGCAGGGCGCGATTCTTGGGCAGCCGGGGGTCGCCGCGCACCACGAACTGCTGGCTGAACTCCTTGGGGCTTTTGAGCTGGCCCGGCTTGAGCACTGTGACCAGGTTGTACAGCTCGGCCAGCCGATTCTGCACCGGCGTGGCAGTCAGCAGCAGGATGTACTTCTTCTGCAAGGCGTTGACCAGTTGCCACGAGGCCGAGCTGCGGTTCTTGAGGTGATGCGCCTCGTCCACCACCACCAGATCGTACTCCAGCGCGGTGATGGCCTGGGCATGGTCGGCGCGGCGCGCGGTGGCCAGGGAGGCGATGACGCGCGGGAAACGCGCCCAGGCCTGCGTCCCCAGGCTGCGAAACTCCGGCGCATTGCTGGTGACGAAGTCGGGCAGGTTGAACTTGACGGCCAGCTCCTCCTGCCACTGCTCCACCAGGCCGGGCGGGGTCAGGATCAGCACGCGCGTCACCATCTGGCGCAGCAGATACTCCTTGAGCACCAGGCCGGCCTCGATGGTCTTGCCCAGCCCCACCTCGTCGGCCAGCAGGCCGCGGCCGCGGAAGCGGCGCAGCGCAGTGCGCGCGGCGCGGATCTGGTAGTCGAAGGGCTGGAAGTCGAGGGCCTCCAGCGCCAGCAGCTCATCGAAGCCGGCCACCAGTTGCAGGTGATAGGCCATCAGCTTGAGCTGGTAAGCCGCCAGATCTGGCCGCGTGTTCACGCCAAGATCGGCCACCGGCTTGAGGACGATCTCGGTCGGGCGGATGGGGACGCTGTTGGTTGCGGTCGGCATCTCAGTCTTGCTCAGCAATCGCTCAAAATGAACTCGATGCTCTGGCCTTGGCGCTCTGGCCTTGATGCTCTGGCCTTGATGCTCTGGCCGGTCTCCTGACCGAGCCAGCCCGCGAGCTTGATGCTCTGGCCGGTCTCCTGACC
>JACSRL010000327.1 GCA_014879765.1 Anaerolinea sp.
CCCCTCCTCCACCACCGCCTGCGCAGGGCGCGCTCCAGGCCTGGCCAGAGGCGGCGCGCCTCCTCTGCGGCCTCGACCGGGCGCGGGCTGTACTGCGCGGCCTCGTAGCTGTGCATGAAGCGCTGCACCTGTTGAGCGGCCGCGGCTCCCTGGTCGCTGCCGTCCTGCATCTGGCTGCCCAGCGCCTGGCCCAGTTGGGCGGGGGTGTCGCCTGGCTGTGACGCCAGGCCCAGGCGTCGCCCCCAACGCGCCAGCCGGCCATACAGCACGGCCAGCTCCGGCGCCGGCCGGCGCCGCCAGACCAGCCAGGCGACCGCGGCCAACACGGCCAGCGCCAGCGCCGCGGCCAGCCAGCCGGCCCGTTGGCGCACGGTCTGATCGTCGCGAAAGGTCTGAAGATCGGCCTGCACCTGGGCCGCGCCGTCGTCGCCGCCGGCCCCGGCCGCCAGCGGGTCAGCCGCCGTCTCGCGCGTTGGCGGCGGCATGGCCGCAGTCGGCTCGAAAGAGACCCAGCCGATCTGGGGGAAATAGAGCTCCGGCCAGGAATGGGCGTCCTGCTCGCGCACCACGAACCCGCGCGCCGCCGGATCGTAGCTGCCGCTGGTGTAGCCCACCGCCAGCCGGGCGGGGATGCCCAGGGTGCGGGCCATCACCACCAGCGCGCTCGCGTAGTAATCGCAATAGCCCCGCTGCGCGTCGAAGAGAAAATAGTCCACCACATCGCGGCCGGCCGGCGGCGGCGCCACCGCCAGGTCATAGGGAAACTGGCGCAGATAGTCCTGCAAGGCCAGCGCCTGGTCGTAGGGGGTGGCCGCGCCGGCCGTCACCTCCTGCGCCAGCTCGCCGATGCGGGCCGGCAGCTCAGGCAGGGCGAGATAGAGCTGGGCGACGCCGGCCGGGTAGATCGTCCCGGCCGCGCGCAGTTGATCGGCGGTGGCCGCCGGGATCAACGACAGGACCTGGTAGCGCCGGCCGGCCGCCAACATGGCGGCCATATGGTCAGCGGGCCGCTCCGGGTCGCCGCGCACCAACAGTTGATAGGGGCGGTTGGCGGCCAGCGGCTCCCCCGCGGCATAAAGCGCCCGGTCGCCGCTGCGCTCCATGCTCACCCACTGACGCAGCGGGACGCGCGCCGGCAGCGCCTCCTCGGTCCACGGCTCGCCGGCCGCGAATTCCTCGGCCAGCAGCCCGCTGTTGCGCCAGCCGCTGCCGGTGTACAGGTCAAAGGTTATCCCGCGCCAATTGTGGCGCATGGCCGGCGTGGGCGGCTGGCCATAGGCCAGGCCCGCCAGTTGGTCGGTGCTGACCTGCATCACCACCGCCTCGCCCAGCTCCGGCCCATCGGTCAGCAGATGGCCGCGCGGCAGTGCGCCTGAGCGCAGATCGGTGGCCAGCAGCGAGCCAGGGGCGCGGCGCAGGCCGGGAAAGGCCCGCTGGCCGGCCTGTTCGATCCGCTGGAGCGGCGCGGCCATCTGGCCGGTAAACCAGGAGGCTGTGGGCCGCAGCACCACGCTGGGCATGAGGAAGCCGGCCAGGATCACCAACAGGGCCAGCCCGCCGGCGCTGGCCAGGATGTCCTGACGCACATCGGCCGGATAGTCCATGCCCAGGCTGGTCCAGCGCCGCTCCAACGCGTGCCGCTGCATCAAGACCGCCACCACGGTCACGCCGCCCAGGAAGAAGGGCAGCCAGATCCGGCCATCCCAGTAGACGTAGGCGTTGCCAGCCAGGAGCAGGCCGGCCGGCAAAAAGGCGGCCAGGGTCTGGCGGCGGACGAAGAGCCACCAGCCGGCCCAAGCTGCGGCGCCCCAGGCCAACAGGCCCAGCAGCCAGCGAAAAACGGCGTCATCCTGGTTGACCTGCCCCGCGGCGCGCAGGTCGCCGGCCCACTGCGCCAGCCGGGCGGCCATCTCGCCCAGTGCCAGGCCGGCCCGCGCCAGGGGCAGCGCCAGCCCAGGGAGGCCATCCCCGGGCTGAGGCGCCTCGCGCCAGCCGGCCAGCAGCGATACCAGGGCGATCCCCAGCAGCGCCAGGCCCAGCGCGGCCCACCAGCCGGCCAGCCGGCGCGTTTTGCCAGCCCCACGGGCGCTGAGGACCCGGCCGAAGCCGAACGCGGCGCTATAGCCGGCGATGATGACCACGCTCAGCAGCAGGCCCAGGTGCGGCACCCAGCCGGCCGCGCCGGCGCTGACCGCCGTCAGCAGCAGGGTCAGCAACGCCAGCAGCCACAAGAGCCAGCCCTCGGCCGGCCGCCGTCGATGGAGCAGACGCAGCAACGTTTCCATGCTACACCTCCTCCTCCACCTCGACGGCGATGACGCGGCCGGTGGCCGACAGGGTGCGCAGCTCGGTGCGGGTGCGCGTGAGCTGAACCACGGGGCGAAAGACAAAGTCGCGGTCGATCAGGTGACTGGCCACGCCGTGGCGCGCCAGCAGCCCGCGCAGGCCGGCCAGCTCGGCGGCGCGCGCCGCCCGCTGCGGCGAGTCCGGCGCCAGGAAGCTGCTGGCGTCCAGCAGCAGCGCGGCCGGCGCGTTGCCCTGCTCGGCCAGGCGCAGCAGCTCGCCGCTCCAGGCCGGGTCGGTGGCGGGCGTCAGGGCGACGATGGTGCGGCCGCGACCGCTGGTGGGGTGCAGCTCGCGCAGCAGGCGGGCCAGCGGATAGCCGGGTGTGGCGCTGGCCTGGGCCAGCGCCTCCAGGATGCGCCAGAGCTGGAGCTGGCCCCCCTGCGGCGGCAGTTGGCAGCCGGGCGCGGCCAGGCCGACGCGCCGGTTCTCGGCCAGCATCTGCGTGGCCAGCGACGCGGCCAGGGTGATGGCATACTCCAGGGTGCTCTCAGCCCCGGCGCCGGCGTGCGCGGCCGGGTCCAGGTCCAGCACGATCCACAGGTCGCCCGACGGCTCCAGGTCGAACTGCTTGACCATGAACTGGGAGCCGTCGGGCCGGGCGCCGCCCAGTTGGGCTGTCTTGCGCCAGTGGATGGCGCGCAGGGGATCGCCGGGCGCGTAGGGCCGGACGGTGGCCACGGTGGTGGTGGTCTGGTCGGTGCGCCGGTGGGCGCGGGCCTGGCCGGGCGCCTGGCCGCGCGGCAGGCGCAGGTCGGGCAGCACCATGGCGCGCGGGTAGACGAGGATCGAACGGCTGTCAGGATAGGTCACCACCGCCTCGAACAGCCCCAATGGGTCGCCGCTGTGCAGCTCCCAGGGGCCCAGGGTGAAGACGCCGCGGTGCTGGCAGCGCCCCTGGGCCGGATAGCTCTGCCGCTCATTCACCCCGACGAAGGCCACCCAGTCGGGCCGATAGCCCGGCAGATTGGACCGGTCCAGCACCTCGACCCACAGGGCGGGCAGCGCGGCGGCGTTGGCCACGGTGAACTGCTCGGCCAGCAGGTCGCCGGCCACCACCCAGGCGCCGCGCACCGTGCGCTGGCCGTCCAGGCCGCGGCTCAGCGCCCGCGCCCAGAGATAGCAGAAGAGCACCAACACCCCCAGCCCCAGCATGAGGCCCACCCAGATGCGCGCCGGGTTGAAGATCTGGTTGATCAACAGCAGGCCGAGAAGGGCCAGCGGCAGCCGGCTGCGTATGCGCACCGTGCGCCGGGTCGTAGTCTGCGCCGGCGCGCGGCCGGCTGCCCAGAATCTCTGCTGCTCATCCATGCACCGAGTCTAGCACAAATCGCCTAAACGTGGCAACTGTTCAGCATCAGAAGCTGACTTAACCATAGCGGCGGCGGGGTCGAGCGACGGCGGGCTCGGTCAGGAGCTGTCTCTTATACACATCTGACGCTGCCGACGACGGAGAGAGTGTAGATCT
>JACSRL010000043.1 GCA_014879765.1 Anaerolinea sp.
GATTGGAAATCCCTGGCTGACAACACAAAGGCCCCTCAGGGCCTGCAGAGCAGATTCCCAGCGGCTGAGGCCGCTTTGTGCTGTCAGACGGTGAATTCCATTCACTGCTTGGCTCACGGCTCGCGCAGTACGTAGCCCACCCCGCGCACGGTGTGCAGCAGCCGTGGCTCCCCCTCCGCCTCCAGCTTGGCGCGCAGATAACGCACGTAGACCTCGATGATGTTGCTCTCGCCGCCGAAATCGTAGTTCCAGATGCGGTCGTAGATCACATCGCGCGTCAGCACTTGGCGGGGATTGCGCAGGAAGAGCTCCAACACGTCGAATTCCTTGGCCGTCAGCTCCAGACGGCGCTGGCCGCGCGTGGCCTCCCGGCTGGCCGGGGAGAGCGAGAGATCCTCAAAACGCAGCAGCTCTTGGCGCGCGGGCGGCTGGCGACGCCGCAGCAGGGCGCGAATGCGCGCTACCAGCTCCTCGAAGTGAAAATCAGACTTGACCAGGTAGTCATCGGCGCCGCTGTCCAGGCCAGCCACCTTGTCGCCCAGCGCGCCGCGCGCGGTGAGCACCAGGATCGGCACGTCGCTGGCCGCGCGCAGCCGGCGGCACACCTCCAGCCCGTCCAGCTCGCCGGGCAGCATCAGATCCAGCACCACCAGATCGGGCAGCTCCTTGCGCGCGGCCTGCAGCGCGATCTCGCCGTCGCCGGCCTGGTCCACCTGGTAGCCCTCGAAGATCAGGCCGCGGCGCAGCAGATCGGCCATGCGCGGGTCGTCTTCCACCACAAGAATGCGTTCAGTCATGGCCCGATTATAGCACAGCGGGCGCGGCAGCAGCAAAGCCCGGCAAGTCCTGCGGAAGTTTCGCGCTGAAGAGGAACCGGCGTCACTTGTTGGTTCAGCTACAGTCAGGGTATAATCCGGCGGAGACTTTGCAAGTCCAGTCTGTCTTTGGAGGTCATTCCCGTCATGCCTGACGTTGCCATCGTCAAAGAGGTTGCCGACCGCATCTGTGACAATGTGGAAAAGGTGATCATCGGCAAGCGCCGCGAGGTGCAGATCACGCTGCTGGCCCTGCTGTGCGAGGGGCACCTGTTGATCGAGGATGTGCCCGGTGTGGGCAAGACCATGCTGGCGCGCGCCATCTCCCGCTCCATCGGCTGCGACTTTCGCCGCATCCAGTTCACCCCCGACATGTTGCCCTCGGATGTCACCGGCGTCTCGGTCTTCAACCAGAAGACCATGGAGTTCGAGTTCAGGCCGGGGCCGATCATGACCCAGATCGTCCTGACCGACGAGATCAACCGCGCGACCCCCAAGACCCAGTCGGCGCTGCTGGAGGCCATGGAGGAGCACCAGGTGACGGTGGATGGCGCGACCTATCCCATGGAAAAGCCCTTCCTGGTGCTGGCCACCCAGAACCCCATCGAGTACGAGGGCACCTTCCCGTTGCCCGAGGCGCAGCTCGATCGCTTTATGATGCGCATCACGCTGGGCTATCCGCAGCCCCACGACGAGATGCGCATTCTCGACTCGCAGCGCCAGCAACACCCCATCGGCCAACTGGACCAGGTGATCAGCGCGGCTGAGCTGGTGGCGGCCCAACGCGCGGTGACCGAGGTGTACGTGGACGATCTGATCAAGGAATACATCGTCACGCTGGCCAACGCCACGCGCAAACACGCCGACATCTACCTGGGCGTCAGCCCGCGCGGCTCGTTGGCGCTCTACAAGACCAGCCGGGCCCATGCCGCGGTGCAGAGCCGCGACTATGTGATCCCCGACGATGTCAAGGTGATGGCCGAGCCGACGCTGGCCCATCGTCTGATCGTCAGCCCCTCGGCCCGCATCAAGAACGTCGACCCGCGCGCGGTGCTGGGCGAGATTCTCGATTCGACGCCGGTGCCCGGCACGCGGGTGCGCGGCCGCTAACGGCTGCGCCGGCCCCGCGCACGCCTGAACTTGTTCAGGCGTTGCAGTCTCCTGAGGACAACGCTTCATGCGCCGCTCGTGGTGGTTCATCCTTCTCTGGCTGCTCTCGCTGGCCTTCGCGCTCTTCAGCGCGGAGCGCAACAGCGGCATCGCCTGGTCTGTGGCCTACCTGATGACCGGGCTGGTGGTCATTTCCTTTCTTTGGTCCTGGTTCAACCTGCGCTGGGTGCGCATCGGGCGCTACACCCGCTCGCGGCGCTCGCAGGTTGGCCGTGTGGCCGAGGAGCAGTTCGAGGTGATCAACAGCGGCCGCCTGCCCAAGCTGTGGCTGGAGGTGCGCGATTTCTCCGACCTGCCGCAGCACGACGCCAGCCGGGTGCTCAATTCCATCGGGCCGCACCGCCGCCGCCGCTGGCTGGCGCGCACCTACTGCCTGCGCCGCGGCCGCTATCGTCTGGGGCCGATCACCCTGACCAGCAGCGATCCGCTGGGCCTTTTTCCCCGCCAGCGCCACCTGCCGGCCACCTCGACGCTGATCGTCTATCCCGCCACGCTGGAGTTGCCCGGCTTTGTGCCGCCCACCGGCATGTTGCCAGGCGGGGAGGCCATGCGCCGGCGCACCCACTACGTCACCACCAACGTCTCCTCGGTGCGCGACTATGTGCCAGGCGACAGCTTCAACCGCATCCACTGGCGCTCCACTGCCCGCACCGGGCGGCTGATGGTCAAGGAATTCGAGCTGGACCCCACGGCCGACGTGTGGATCGTGCTGGATTTGGACCAGACGGTACACACCGGTTCGGCCGCCTGGACGGCGCCGGTTCCCGAGCTGAGCTCGGCCGCCGTGCGCCAGGAGCGGCTGGCGCTGCAACTGCCCTCCAGTTCCATGGAATATGCCGTGACCGCGGCGGCCAGCCTGGCGCGCCATTTTCTGCTGGAGGACCGCTCGGTGGGTTTCATCGCCCACGGCGCACACCGCGAGCTGATCCAGGCGGATCGCGGCGAGCGGCAGCTCACCAAGATTCTGGAAACGTTGGCGGTGGTGGAGCCTACCGGGCGCATTCCCTTCGCCCGCGTGTTGACCTCGGAGATGGAACATCTGCCGCGCCACACCACCCTGCTGGCCATCTCGCCGGCCACCGACCGCACCTGGGTGGCCGCGCTGCGCGATATCCGGCGGCGCGGCGTACACAATCTGGCCGTGCTGCTGGCAGCCAACAGCTTCGGCGATGGGCCGCCCTACCGCGAGACCCTGGCCGAGCTGCTGATCAGCGGCATTCCCACCCACCTGCTCAGCTATGGCCAGGACATATCCACGGCCCTCAGCCAGCGCGTCACTGTGCTGGACTGAGGCGCCACCAACGTCGTCAGGGCCCTTCCCAGCCTGGGAAAGGGCCGGCAAACCAGGAGGCATGCCATGAAATCACGCACTGTCTTGCAGGCCAAGCGGCTGGGCATCGTCAGTTGCTCAGGCTCTGATCGTCTGGGAAAGATCGCCGCGCGCATGGCGGACGAGGACATCAGCGCCCTGGTGGTGACCGACGCCGGCGGCCATCTGACCGGCATCATCTCGCGCAGCGACCTGCTGCGCGCCTATGTGGAATCGCTGGACTGGCGCGCGGCCGCGGTGGAGGAATTCATGACGCGCGAGGTGGTCACAGTCTCGCCCGACACCCTCCTCTCTGAGGCGGCCATCCTGCTGCTGGGTCGCCATATCCATCGGGTCGTGGTGGTCCGCCCCGAGGAGGAGGGTCTGCGCCCCATCGCGGTTCTGTCGGACAGCGACCTGGTGTGCGAGCTGGCCACCAGCGTGTAGCCCCTGCCCCCAACGCGGAGTGAGCATCCTCAGATGCGGGCTGTGCGCTTCCGAAGCCCTGGAAACGC
>JACSRL010000375.1 GCA_014879765.1 Anaerolinea sp.
TCGTCGCCTATGACCTCGATGCCGGGCAGGGTCAGGCCACCAATTTCGACATCAACCAGGTACGTGCGTGCTGTTTCACCGCTCAACGGGTCTGGCGCTGCCTGGCGAGCTGCCTTGCGGCGATTGCAAGTGGGGCAGCTCAAGCACAGGTTGTCAATACTCGTCTGCCCTCCCGCTGACTGAGGAACGATGTGATCGACCTCAAAGGTCACTCCCAGCAATGTCTCAGCGTTCCGGCAGTAAGCGCAACGGCCTTTAGCCGCAGATTGTATTTGCACACGCAACGTTGCCGGAACATGCTGGCTCACATTAAGGTCTCCCTATGCCTCATCGCTCAGGCTCAGGGTATATTGCGCGCGTGCCTTGAGCAGGCCGACCTGATCAACCTGCTCAAGCAACTCGTCCAGAGCCGTCTCTTCGTCAGGCGCCAAAGTGCCTGATCGGTTTTTTTCCAGCAGATCTTGCAGCGTTTGTTGCTGGCCTGGAGCCACAACTGCGCTGGCAAGAACACCAAGTTCCGCGATGCTCATGCCACGCAACGGGTCTAAACCCGTAGTCTCCATCTGCCTTTTTACTCTGGGGCGCGGTTTGAGGTTGCGGAGCAATGCGGTCGCCAATTCCGCCTGTGATTCCGGCGGCAATCGATGCGCAGCTTTCAAGACATCGCTGTATGAGATAAGTGCCATGGAAAACCTCCAAACTTACGCAAGACACCGAAGACGAGCCACGAATTTGACGAATTTAGACTGTGTGCCTTCGAGAAATTCGTGTAATTCGTGGCATATGCGTAAGTCCTGTCTATATTGCAATTCTATGTGTTGTCGCCTGGTTTGTCAATGCCGGCAGCCAGAGTCAATCCATGGACAATCAACCCCGTCGTTCAGAAACCTCTTCACGCTTCACGTTTCACGTTTCACGCTACATCACATCGTCCACCGCGCGCGAGAAATCCGGCTGGCGACGCTCGAAGAAGGCAGTCATGGCCTCGCGCGCCTCGGGGGAGTGGAGGCGGGCGATGAAGATCTCTCCTTCGGCGCTCATGGTCTGGCGCACGGCCTCGGCCGGCCAGCGTTTCATCAGCTCTTTGCTCAGCCGCACGGCTGTGGGGGGCTTGGCGGCCAGCGTCTGCGCCTTGTGCAGCACGTAGTCGTCCAGCTCGCTGTCCGCGCGCAGGCCGTTGACCAGCCCCACGGCCAGCGCGGTCTCGGCGTCGAAGGTCTCGCCCAGCAGCAGCAGCTCGGCCGCGCGGCGGTGGCCCATGAGCTGCGGCAGGATCAGGCTGGACGCGGCCTCGGGGGTCAGCCCCAGGTTGACGAAGGGCAGTTGGAAGCGCGCGCTGGGGCCGGCCCACACCAGGTCACAGTGCAGCAGCATGGTGGTGCCGATGCCCACGGCCACGCCATGCACCGCGGCCAGCACCGGCTTTTGCGCCGCGATCAGCGTCTTGAGGAAGCGGAAGACAGGGCTCTCCTCCCCGCTGGGCGGGTTGTCGAGGAAGTCGCCCAGGTCGTTGCCGGCCGTGAAGCAACTCTCCGCGCCGGCGAAGAGGATCACGCGCACGGCCGGGTCGGCCTCGGCCGCCAGCAGCGCCTCGCTCATGGCGTCATACATGGCCAGGGTCAGGGCGTTCTTCTTCTCCGGCCGGTTGATCTGAATGCGCACGACCGCGCCGTGGGTGGTGGTGAGTATGTGTTGAGACATGAAGTCCTCCTTACTACAGCGTAAACGAAGTAGTTGCGCATCGGTGCCCGGCACTTGCGCCGAGCTAAAGTGCCGGGCACCTTAACAACTTCATAGTAACCTTTTTGACGCGTTGTGTCAATCGGCGCGCCCATGAATTTGCATTTCAGCGGGGACGTCATATAATGGGACAAAACCGACCGGTCGGTATATTTTGAGGTATCCATGAGCCTACAGCCCCGCAGCGAAGAAACCAGGGAACGTCTGATGCAGGCCGCGCTGGCCTCCTTTGCCGAACGCGGCTACGATGCCACCGGCGTGGCCGAGATCTGCCAGCGGGCCGGCGTCAGCAAGGGCGCGTTTTACTATCACTTTGCCAGCAAGCAGGCCCTCTTCCTGGCGCTGTTGGACCAGTGGCTGGCCGCGCTGGAGCGCGAGATGACGCGGCTGGCCGCGCCCTCGGCGCCGGCCGCGCAGAGCCTGCAGGCCAAGGTGGGCCTGTTGCAGCAGGTGTTTCGTGACGCCAGCGGCCGGCTGCTGATGTATCTGGAGGTCTGGCGTCAGGCCGCGCGCGACGAGACCATCTGGCAGGCCACGGTGGCGCCCTTCCAGCGCTATCACGCGCTGCTGGCCGGGATGATCGAGCAGGGCATCGTCGAGGGCTCGCTGCGGTCCTGCGATCCCCAGGAGGCGGCGCGCGCGCTGGTCTCCATGGCCGTGGGCATGGTCTTGCAGAGCGCGCTGGATCCCACCGGCAACAACTGGGAGCGCTCGGCGCAACTGGGCGTCGAGCTTTTTCTGACCGGGCTGCCTTAGATAGATGGCAGTTCAACTGGCGGGCCAAACGTGGGTTTCGATACGCCGCAGACGGCTACTCAACCCACGTTTGGCCCGCCAGCAGGTACGAGCGGGTGGATTGAGTAGGCTGCCGTATCGAAATCCACCCGCTCGTACCTGCCGAGTGGCGATCTCACTATAAAACAGGAGTAAATTACGATGCAAGTGTTACTTACCGGCGCGTTTGGCAACATCGGCTCGCACACGCTGCGCGAGCTGCTGGCCCAGGGGCACAGCGTGCGCTGCTTCGATGTGGCCACCAAGGAAAACCAACGCCGCGCCAGGCAGATCCCCGGCCGCTTCGAGGTGGTCTGGGGCGATCTGCGCCGGCCGGAGGAGGTGGCGGCCGCGGTGCGCGGCCAGGAGGCCATCGTCCACCTGGCCTTTGTGATCCCCAATCTGTCGGTGACCGGCGTGGGCAGCGAGCAGCGCCCCGACTTCGCGCACGCGGTCAACGTGGACGGCACCCGCAACCTGCTGGAGGCGGCCACGGCCAGCCCGCAGCGGCCCGATTTCCTCTTTGCCTCGTCGCTGCACGTCTATGGCCCCACCCAGCACCTGCCCCCGCCGCGCCGCGTCACCGATACGCCCCAGCCGGTGGAGCATTACGCCCGGCACAAGGTGGCCTGCGAGGAGATGGTCAGGAGCGCGGGGCTGCGCTGGGCCATCCTGCGCCTGGCCGCGGCCATGCCCATCCGCCTGATCGTCGATTCCGGGGTGTTCGACGTGCCGCTGGACAACCGCATCGAGTACGTGCATGGCCGCGATGTGGCGCTGGCCATGGCCAACACCCTGCACGCCGAGACAGCTGGGGGCCGCACCTGGCACATCGGCGGCGGAGCGGCCTGCCAGTTCATCTATCGCGACCTGGCCACGCGGGTGCTGGATGCCTTCGGCGTCGGCATGTTGCCCGACTGGGCCTTTCGCAGCGAGCCCTTCGCCGTGGACTGGCTGGACACGGCCGAGAGCCAGCAGGTGCTGCGCTTCCAGCGCCACACGCTGGACGACTACCTGGCCGACGTGCGCGCCACCTTGGGCCTCCGCCGGCCGGCGGTGATCGCCCTGCGGCCGGCGATCCGGCGTCATCTGCTGCGCCTGTCGCCCAACTACCCCCGGCGCGCCGGCAAAACCGGCCGCCAGCCCGCCGGCGCTGCGGCCTGATCGCCAGAAACCACAGAGGCCCGTTCGATGTTATATCGAAGGGGCCTCTGTAATTCATTCGGGTGTGTTTGAAACGAGTTGGTTAGCGTAGGTTGAGTAGCGGGTTGAGGTAACGCGCGTCACATGAGG
>JACSRL010000085.1 GCA_014879765.1 Anaerolinea sp.
GGCCCGAGCGAAGAGGGGGCACGGTCGGAGACCGGCCCGAGCAAGGAGGGGACACGGTCGGAGACCGGCCCGAGCAAGGAGGGGACACGGTCGGAGACCGGTCCGAGCAAGGAGGGGGCACGGTCGGAGACCGGCCCGAGCAAGGAGGGGGCACGGTCGGAGACCGGCCCGAGCGTGGGAAGGGTTCTTGGGGGTCTAGCGGCCCAGGCGCACCAGGGGCAGGAAGGCCCGGCTGGGCTGATTGTCGAAATGGTAGCCGATGTCGGCCTTGCCTTGGTCGTTGACGCCGTCGGTGCGTGTGGTGGAGAGGTGCAGCCCCAGCGCCTGGGCCGTCTCGCTGCACGCATCGATCAACGGGCTGAGGCTGCCCTGGCCCGCGCCCGGCTGCGTCAGATAATAGGCGCCGCGCGGGCCGCTGACGAACTGCGGATCGCTCAACAGATCGTTCGCGCCCGGCGCCACACCCACATAGTTGCCCTGGGGATTGTCGAACAGGTTGTTGCGCGTCGATTGGCGGGGCTGACCGCCGCCGCTGCGGATGCCGTACTCGTTGCCCACGATCACATTGTAGATCAGCGCCGGTGACGCGCCGGCCGAGAGCAGCACGCCATCGCCGTTTTGACCCCGGCCGTTGCTGGCGATGGTGTTGTGGCGCAGGGTGGCCTGCGAGTCGCCGATGTAGATGCCGGCGCCGCCGCTGTTGGCCCGATTGCGCGCCACCAGGTTGTTCTCGATGGCCGGGGCCGCGTTGATGGCCACCATGCCGCCGCCCAGGCCGCCGGCCTGGTTGTCCAGGATCTGATTGTCGGTCACGCGCGCGTTGCTGTCCACCACGTAGAGACCGCCCCCATGCTCGTTGGCCGTGTTGCGGCTGATGGTGTTGTCGCTGAGCTCGCTGTTGCTGTTGCCCATCACCAACACGCCCCCTGCCACGTTGGCCGAGTTGCCAGAGACGGTGTTGAAGCGAAACACCGCGCTCGAACGATCGTTGATCACCACCGCGCCGCCGCTGATCCCCGCCCGGTTGCCCGCGAAGGTGTTGTAGCGGATCGTCGGGTTGGCCAGGATGTTGACCACCACCGCGCCGCCATATTTGTTGGCGATGTTGCCGATGAACTGATTGTTCTCCACCAGCGGGTTGGCGTTCTCCTCGATCTGGATCGCCGCGCCATCGTTGGCTTGATTGCCCTCGAAACGGTTGTGGGTCACAGTGGGCTGGACGTTGGCGAAGAGCTTCAGACCGGCCGCGACTTCGTTGGCCCGGTTGAAGCTGATCACATTGTTGACGATCGACCCGCGGGCGCCGGTCTGGTAGATGAGGCCACCGCCGTCGATGCCGGCCGTGTTGCGCAGCACCTGGTTGAAGCTCAAATCGGCCAGCGCGCCGTCCTGCGCCACGAACCCGCCGCCGAACCGGCTGGCCGCGTTCTCGGCAAAGGTGTTGCCCATCAACCGCGCCTGGCCCCCTGACATGTAGACCCCGGCGCCGTCCGTGGCCCGGTTGCGCACGAAGGTGTTGCCTTGCAGCACCGCCAGCGGCACAAAGTACAGGTGAATCGCCGCGCCCAGCTTCGCCTGGTTGTCTTCGAAGGTGCTGTTGCTCACTTGCAGCGAGTTCTTGTCGCTGAAGATCGCCCCGCCGGTGTTGGCCGGCGCGCGGTTGCTGATGAACCGGCAGTTTTCTACCGTGAACTGGGAATTGCCATGCACCCGCACCGCACCGCCATACTGGTGGCCCGTGTTGCTCTGGAAGGTGCAGTTGCGCAGCGTAACCGTGGAGGTGGAGAGACTCAGGCCGCCGCCATACGCGCCGCTGTTGTTGTTGGCGATGGCGCCGTCCAGGGTCAGAGTTGAGCCCTCGACGCTGATCGCGCCGCCCAGATTGCCGGCGTTGTTGTTTTCAAAGCGGCCGCCGTTGAGCGTTACCGCAGCGCCGCCTGAGATGAAGATGCCCGCGCCGTTCACGGCCGAATTGCTGTGTACGGTCAGCGCCTCCAGCAGGGGCTGGCCGCCACTGCCCACGGCGACGCCGCCGCCGTGGCTGCTGACATGGTTGCCATAGATGGTCAGGTCGCGCAGCGTGGGCGACGCGCCGCCGCGCACCGACACCCCGCCGCCTGACTGCCCACCGCCGCCGGTGACGCTCAGCTTCTCCACCACGGTAGTCCGGTCGATGGCGCCGTCGGCGGCGGTGATCACCGGCTGATTTCCGCTGCCGTTGACGATGGTCGCCCCTGCGCCGGCGCCCTGGAGGCTGATGCGCGGGCGCAGCGTGATGCTCTCGCGGTAGGTTCCCGCGCCGATGCGCAGCGTGACGCCGGGCGCAGCCGCGTTGATGCCCTGCTGGATGGTGGCATAGCGGCAGCCGCTGGGGCAGATATCAAGCGCTTCTTCTTGCGCCAAACCAGCCTGGGGCAGTAGGGCAAGGAACAGGGTGAAAGCGACAATCAGCGACAGAACACGCGCGGGGGCGCGATGCAGCAAACGATGGGGGACGAACATAACGCAACTCCGGCAGTGGGATTTTCACACAATGGGCGATAGATGCTCTCAGTATAGGGGGCAGATTCGGGGGTGTCAATAGGAAATTAGTACTATATTGAGGCGCCGCGCTGGATCCTGCACCTGGGCATGAGTTTCAGAGCGCGCCAAAAGGCGGTCACGTTGCGTGACCGCCTTTTGGCCAAATGGGCAGAATGTCAGGGAACAGGGGTGAGATTCGGATCGGGGGTGGGGTCTTCAGCCGGCGGCGGCAGCGGCTGTGGCAGCGGCGGCGGCAGCGGCTGCGGCTGAGTGATCTGGTTGGAAGGCTGGATCGCGTCGCTGGCGTTGCTGCTGCCTGGCAGGCCAGGAACCACCGGCGGCCACGGGGCAAAGGGCTCCCCGCGCTCATACTGGCCGCGCAGGTGCTCGCGGATGCGGCTGAGCAGGTCCAGCAGGCCGGCTGTGGTCTCCCCCGGCCAGTTGGCAGGATCGCTGAGCGGCCAGAAGGCTGTCCAGCCCTCCTCGCGCCGGCCGCTGGCGTCATAGGCCAGCAGCACGGTCAGCGCCTGGCCGATGGGCTCCTGGCTGGCCAGCGGCTGGCCGTAGGTGGCCTGCACTGCCTCGGCCGCGCGCTGGATCTGGCCGTCGAATGTGCCGGGACTCCAGCGCGATGCGTCGGCGAAGCGATTGCCCTCCCAGATCAGGGGGCGGACGAAGCGGGGGGAGTATTCGCGAAAGAGGCCAAAGGCGAACTCGAAGCTGCCATCCAGCGCCTCGACGGCCGCCACCCCGTCGCCGTCGTAGTCGGTCAGCCGCTTGGGAATGATGGGGGTCTGCGCCAGGTTGATGAAGGGCAGCGCGCCGGTCAGCTCGCGCACCTGCCAGCGGGTCTCCGCTTCCGGCGCGCTGGCATCGTCCACCGGCTCAAGCTGCAAGATGTAGATGCGGGTGCAGGCGAAGCAGAAGCCGCCGTTGGCTGCCCAGATCGGCAGCTCCAGCCGCTCATCGCCGGTGATATCGCGCCAGCCCACCGGCTGCTCCCACTGTTGTCCATAGCCGGCGAACTGGATCACCTCGTCGCTCCCCTCATCCTCGAAGATCAGCTCGGCCGGCCGGCCGGCCGGCAGATGGTAGACCAGCAGGCGGGGCAACTGCACCCCCGGCGCGGCCGCGGTCTCGGCCGGTGGGTTGAGGATAACCGCCAGGAAGCGGTCGGTCCCCTGCCGGATGCTCTGTCGCTCGGCGATGGTGTAGCCCGCCGCGTCCAGCCGGTCCAGATGGCGTTCACGCACCCCCAGCGCGCGCGCCAGCGGGCCGGGG
>JACSRL010000636.1 GCA_014879765.1 Anaerolinea sp.
ACGATTCGCCCATGATGACAGACTCGGCGCAAGTGCCGGGCACCTCGACAACTTTATTTACGGTGTACTAGCGCTGATTGGCGGCAAGACGCTGTATTTTTGCGGCCGCTGGCGGCTTACATCATTGCCCAGCGCGCACACGCCGACCACCGCCCCCTGCCGCTGGGCGACCACCAACCGGCTTTCTTCTGAGGACATCCCTATGACAGGGCCACGAACACCCGATACCGCACAGCTCCTGGATTGGTTGGAGGGCAGGCTGCCGGCCGCGCAGGCGGAGGCCCTGGCCCAGGCCGTCGCAGCCGACGCTCGGCTTCAGGCAGAGGCAGACTGGCTGGCTGAGTTCTTGCAGACCAGCGCCGGCGCGCGGTTGGCCGATCCACCGCCCCAGGTGCGCCAGGCTGCCCGCGCCGCCTTTGCCGCCTATGCCCACAGCCGCCGGCCGCCCGGCGTCGTGTCGATGCTGCGCGCGCTGCTGATCTCCGACAGTTGGCAGCGCCTCTCGCTGGCCGGCGTGCGCAACGCAACCCTGCACACCGCGCCCCGCCAGCTCATCTACAGCAGCGAGCTGGCCGACGTGGCGCTCAACGTCCAGGCGCAACGGGGCAGCCAGCGCATCGACCTGGACGGCCAGATCTTTCCCCTGGACGAGGCCGAGCCGGCCAGTTTCGTCATCCAACTGCTGCGCGACGGCGTCGAGCTGCGCCTGACCGCCAGCGACGCGGCCGGCAAGTTCAGCCTGGCCAGCCTGCCGCCCGACCAGTATCACCTGATCATCGGCGGCGACCGGGCCGAGATCGAGCTCGGCCCCCTGGATTTAGCCTGAGCCATGAACACGCCCCCCACCCACCCGCTGACGCCGGAAGAGATCGCCGCGCTGCTGGCCCAGCCAGCCGGCGCGGCGCAGCAGGCCTGGCTGCGCCAGGCCGGGCTGTGGCGCGAGGCCGGGCTGGCGCAGTTGATCGAGGCCGGCGGCCAACTGGTCAACAACGACCTGCCTCAGGCGCGGCGGCTGCTGGACCTGTGCGTCGCGATCACCCCCGCCCTGGCGTTGCAGCTCCAGCCGCAGGCCATCTACCTGCGCGCCCAGACCTTTGCCCTGGAGGGCGATTTCGAGCAGGCGCTGGCGCAGATCGCCGCGGCGCGCGCCGGCTTTCAGGCCACGGGCCAGAGCGCCGCGGCGCTGCGCACCGACGTCGGCCTGCTGCACGTGCTGATCCACCTGGGACGCCACCAGGAGGCGCTGGCCACGGCCGCGGCCGCGCTGGAGGCCGTGGCGCAGACCGGCGACAGCCTGCCGCCCGAAGGAGCCGCCCTGCTCAGCGCGCGGCTGCGGCAGAACCAGGGCATCTGCTTCAAGAACATGGGCCGCTACGCCGAGGCCCTGGCCGCCTACGACCAGGCCGAGGCCGCGTTTCAGGCGCTGGACGAGCAGGAGGACGCCGCCACCATCGCCATGAATCGCGGGGTGATCCTGACCGAGCTGGGCTATGGCATCCAGGCGCTGGAGGCCTATCAGGCGGCCGGCCAGGTCTTTGCGCACACCGGCAACCGCCTGCGCCAGGCGCAGATCATGGAAAACCTGGGGGAACTGCACCAACTGCTGGGCAATTACAGCCAGAGCCTGGCCGTGCTGGCCGACGCGCGCCAAGCCCTGGCCGCGCTGGACGCGCCCATCGAGCAGCACGTGCTGGAGCGTCTGACGGCCGACGCCTACCTGGCCCTCAACCTGCTGCCCGAGGCGACCGCGGCCTATGGCTCGGCCGCGGCCGGCCTGGAGGCCAGCGACATGCCCTATCACCTGGCCTGGGCGCTGTGGGGCCTGGGCGCGGCGCTGCTGCGCCAACAGCGGCTGGCCGAGGCGGAGCGGGCGCTGCGCCGCGCCGCGCAGCTCTTTGCGCAGGCCGGCAACGAGCACCTGCATTCCGCGCTGTTGCTGGAGCTGGCCGCGCTGGCCGAGGCGCAGGGCGACCGCGCCGCCGCGCTGGCGCAGACCCACCAGGCGCTGGCGCTGATCGAGGGGCAGGAGTGGCCGGTGCAGCGCGTCTACGCCCACCTGCGCCTGGCCGACCTGCTGCTGCCCGACGCGGCCGCGGCCGAGGCGCTGCTGGTCGAGGCCCAACGCCAGGCCGAGGCGCTGCCGCTGCCGCAGTTGCGCGTCCACGTCCAGCAGAGGCTGGGGCGACTGCTCTTGCTGCAAGGCCGCGACCGCGACGCCGAGCCGATCCTGGCCGCGGCGGCCGGGGAGATCGAGCGTCTGCGCGGCGCGCTGGCCCGCGAGACGCTGCGCGCCTCTTTTTTGCACGACAAGAGCGCGGTCTTCGAGGATCTGATCCGGCTCTATTTGGCGCGCGGCGACCAGGCCAGCCTGGACCAGGCCTTTGCCGTGGCCGAGCGGGCCAAGTCGCGCACGCTGGTCGATCTGCTCAGCGGCGCGCTGGCCGAAGAACCGGGCGCGGCGTTGGATCCGGCGACGGCCCAACGGCTGCACGCGCTGCAGGCCGACCTGAACGCGCTCTACAACCAGGCGCTGGCCGACAGCCCGGCCGGCGACCGTGGCCTGCGCATGGCCGAGCTGCACGCGCGCGCGGTCGATCTGGAGGGGGCCATCAGCCGTCTGCGGCTGGAGGCGGGGGGCGCAACGGCCGCGGCCGGCCTGGCCCAGCCCGCGTCCCTGGCCACGCTGCGCCAAACGCTGCCCCCCGACCTGACCCTGATCGCCTATCACACGCTGGATCAGGAGGTGACGGCCTTCGTCCTTCGCGCCGGCGCGCTGCACGTGGTGCGCAACCTGGCGGAGAGCGCCGCGCTGGGCCGCCATCTGGCCGCGCTGGAGTTCGAATGGCAGCGCTTCCAGGCCGGGCCGGCCTTTGTCCAGCGCCACATGGCGCGGCTGATCCGCTCGGTGCAGCAGGAGCTGCACACGCTGCACAGCCTGCTGATCGCGCCGCTGGCCAAGCTGCTGGCCGGCAGCCGGCGGCTGGCCATCGTGCCGCACGGCGCGCTGCACCACCTGCCCTTCGCCGCGCTCTACGACGGCGAGACCTATCTGGTCGATCAGTATGAGCTGACGGCGGCCCCCAGCGCGACGGTGCTGAGCCTGGTGGGCCAGCGCCCGGCGCCCAGCGCGCGGCCGGCCGCCATCTTTGGCCTCGACGATCCGCTGATCCCCTTTGCCCAGCACGAGGCCGCGGCCGTGGGCCAGCGTCTGCCGGGCGCGGCGCTTCACCTGGGCGCGCAGGCCACGCTGGAACAGTTTCGCGCCGCCAGCGCGACCAGCCATCTGCTGCACCTGGCCTGTCACGGCCTCTTTCGCCGCGACAACCCGCTCTTCTCCGCGCTCAAGCTGCACGACGGCTGGCTGACGGCCGGCGACGTGTTGCAGATGCGGCTGCCGGGCGCGTTCGTGACCCTCAGCGCCTGCCAGTCGGGGCGCAGCCAGGTGAAGGGGGGCGACGAGCTGCTGGGCCTGCCCTACGCCTTTCTGGGCGCGGGGGCCACGGGGCTGCTGGTCAGCCTGTGGTTGGTGGAGGATGAGAGCGCGGCCGCGCTGATGCCGCTTTTCTACCAGCAGTTGGCGCAGGGGTTCGGCCATCCGGCCGCGCTGCGCCAGGCTCAGATCGCGCTCAAGGCCAGCCAGCCTCACCCCTACTACTGGGCGCCCTTTGTGCTGATCGGCCCAACGGTTGGCGCCAGTCCGCAGTCGTTGACCCTTGGTCGGGCAGGGCCTGCGGATCTCGATACGGCGGCCTACTCGATCCACGATCTCGATACGGCGGCCTACTCGATCCACGGATCTC
>JACSRL010000638.1 GCA_014879765.1 Anaerolinea sp.
TCTGTCATCATGGGCGAATCGTCGCTAAAGTGCCGGGCGCCGATGCGCAACTACTTCGTTTACGCTGTATTGACTCTATGTTTGCAACAGCGTCGTTGGAGACAGTTCTGGCTGGTAATCGCTTCGCAGTGCCTGGCGCCTGAGCAGTTACCAGGCAGGTATGGTCAAAGGATTGCTCGCAACCAAATTCCACATCCCCGCCGGACGGGCCGACGACGTGGCGCGCCCGCGACTGATCGGCCTGCTGGAGAGGGGGATCGGCGCGCAGCATCGGCTGATCCTGGTCTCCGCCCCCGCCGGCTACGGCAAGAGCACGCTCATCAGCGCCTGGCTGCGCGCCTCCGGCGCGGCGCGCGCCGTCGCGTGGCTCTCCCTGGACGGCGAGGATAACGACGTCAACCGTTTCCTCATGCACTGGGTCGCCATGTTCGACCGGGCGCAGGCGAACCTGGGCGAGGGGGCGCGGCAGTTGCTGGAGCTGGGGCAGACCCAGCCGCCGGCCGCGGTGATGGACGCGCTGATCGACGACCTGGCCGGGCTTCAGCGCCCCCTGGTCGTCGTGCTCGACGACTATCACGTGATCGACCAGCCAGCCATCCATGAAGCCCTGGCGCGTTTCATCGAACGCCGGCCCCCGCAGGTTCATCTGGTCATCAGCACCCGCCAGGATCCCCCGCTCTCCCTGGCGCGGCTGCGCGCCCACGAGCAGATGACCGAGATCCGCGCGCAGCACCTGCGCTTCACGCCGGAGGAGGCGCGCCAGTTCCTGGTTCATTCCATGAAGCTGGGTCGGTTGGGGGAGGTCGCGGCCGCGCTGGAGGAGCGCACCGAGGGCTGGGTGGTGGGGCTGCAACTGGCCGCCCTGGCGCTGCAAACGGCCGCCGACCCCGAACGTTTCATCCAGAACTTCCGCGGCAGCCATCGCTACGTGTTGGATTACCTGGCCGAGGAGGTCCTCCGCCAGCAGGGGGACGAGCTCCGCGCCTTCCTCACGCAGACCAGCGTCCTCGACCGGTTCGACGCGGAGGTCTGCGCCGCGCTGACCGGTCGGGCCGACTCGCCGGCCATCATCGACCGCCTGGAGCGCGCCAACCTCTTCATCGTCCCGCTGGATGACCAACGCCGCTGGTACCGCTATCACCATCTCTTCGCCGATTATCTGCGCACCGAACTGGGCAAGGGGGAGCAGGCGGAGCTGCTGGAGAGGGCCGCGCGCTGGCACGAGGCGAACGGCCTGGTTTTCGAGGCGGTCAGGTACGCGTTCGCCAGCGACAACGCCGAGCTGGTTGCCGACCTCCTCGAGCGGGCGCTGCAAAACGCCGCAACCTGGACCGGCGGCGACCTGGGCACGCTGATCCAGTGGCTCGACAAACTGCCGCGGCCGCTCATGGCCGCCAGGCCGACGCTCACCCTGCACGCCTCGCGGGTGCTCTACCTGGCCGGCCGCGCCGAACTCTCCGGCCAGTTCCTGGACCAGGCCGAGGAGGCCTTGCGGGCCAGCTCCACGCCGGCGCCGGACGTCGCCCGGCAGTTGGCGATCGTGGCCGCGTACCGCGGCTCCCTCGCCGCCTTCCGCGGGGATCTGCCGGCGGCTTTCGAATGGATCAACCGCGCGCTGGATCAGCTCCCCCCGGATGCGCTGCATGCCCGCGCCCGCGCCACCGACGCCCTGGGGCTGGCCCACGAACTCGCGGGGAACCTGGAGGAAGCGGGCCGGGCCTTTCTGCGCGCCAGCGAGCTGGCCCAGGCGGCGGGCGTCTCCTATCTGGCGGTGAACGCGCGCTGCGAGGCGGCGCTGGTGCAGATCGGCCAGGGCCGGCTGCTGCTGGCATCGCAGACCTGCCAGCAGGCGCTGGCGCTGGGCGCGGACGGGAAGATCCCGCCGTTGGGGTTGGCGTGGGCCATCCTGGGCGAGATCGCGCGCGAGCGCAACGAGCTGGCCACGGCCGAAAGGCTGTTGCTGGACGGGATGAGCCTTTCCCGGCAGGGCGGCCTGACCGATGACCTGCGCATCGAGCTGCTGTTCCTGGCGCGGCTGAGGCAGGCGCTGGGCGACTGGTCGGCCGCGTGCGCGGCGCTGGAGCAGATGGACGCGATCGTGCAGTCCTTCGGCATTCAGCGCCTTATCATTCTGTCCGGGGCGCAGCGGGCGCGGCTGCACCTGATGCAGGGCGCGGCCGATGGGGCCGCTCGCTGGGCGGCGAGCTACACGCAGCAGCGGCAAGCGGCAGGGGCGGCGGTTGCCCAGGACTTCGAGGAGCTGACCCTGGCGCGCGTCCACCTGGCGAACGGAGAGCCGGGGAGGGCAGCGAGCCTTTTGCGTCCGCTGTTCGAGCGGGCAAACGCGACGGGCCGGGGCTACACGGGGTTGGAGGCGGCGATCCTGCTCGCGCGCTGCCACGGGGCGCAAAATCAGCCGACCGCGGCGGGGGAATGGCTGGTCAGGGCGCTGCAGTGGGCGGAACCGGAGGGCTTCCTGCGCATCTTCCTCGATGAAGGTCCGGGGCTGGCAAAGCTGCTGCCGGACGTGCGGCGGGCCGCGCCCGGCCTGGTCGATCGCCTGATGCAGGCTTTCGCCGCGCAGGCGGACGCGGCCCGTGAGAAAGACCTGCACTCCGCCCGCGCCAAGCTGGTCACGCCCCTCAGCGAGCAGGAGCTCCGGGTGCTGGCGTTGGTCGTGGCCGGCAAATCCAACGCCGAGATCGCCGCCGAGCTGGTCATCAGCGTCGGCACGGCCAAGTGGCACGTACACAACATCCTGCAGAAGCTGGAGGTCAGCACCCGCACCCAGGCCATCGCCCGCGCCCGAGAACTGGGCATCTAATCCCCACCCGCCCCGAACGATGAGCCGCGCCAGCGGCTTTTTTTTATTCAACCTACCCACCCAACCTATCCATCGATAGGGGACAAGCCGCCTGGTGGGTGCTACACTGTAAGCGACATCGATCAGCACAGCGAAGTCACCGTATCGAAGGAGCTTACATGAACCACAGCGACCGCTTCATCGCCTATCAAATCCGGGTGGAGGGGCTGGTGCGCCAGGACCGGTTCGATGACCTGCTGGCGACGCCCCTCCCCGAAGGTGAGACCCTCCTCTGCGGACGCCTGGATCAGGCCGCCCTGCACGGCGTGCTGAACCGTATCCGCGACCTGGGGCTGGTGCTCATCGCGGTTCACCGCGTCCCCGACGAGAAAGGAATTCCCCATGCGTAACTCAAGAAAACCGGGAGGTTGTATGCTTCTCCTGTTGGTCCCCGTCGTTCTGTTGGCCGCTTTGGTGGCCTATTCGCAATGGGCGGCCCACACCCCTGCCATCGCCGGCCCGGACGGCAAACCGCTGCCCAACAGCATCGCTTCCCTGGAGAAGGTCAGGCTGGGCGGCGCGGAGCAGTGGCTCATCATCCGCGGGCAGGACGTGGACAAGCCGGTGCTCTTGTTCCTCTCCGGCGGGCCAGGCGCCAGCGAAGCCGCCCGCGTGCTGCGCTTCAACCGGGAGTTGGAGAAACAGTTCATCGTCGTCATCTGGGAGCAGCGCGGCTGTGGCAAATCCTACCCAGCGCGCGGCGACCTCACCGTGAAACGCTACACCTCCGACGTGATCGAGCTGTCGGAGCTGCTGCGCCAGCGTTTCGACGAGCAGAAGATCTACCTGGTGGGCCACTCCTGGGGCACGATCATCGGCCTGCGGGCCGCGCAGGAGCGGCCCGACCTGTTCCACGCCTACGTGGGTACCGCGCAGATGGTGGATGTGCTCGAAACTGACCGCATGATCTACGACCTGGTGCTGGCGCATTC
>JACSRL010000640.1 GCA_014879765.1 Anaerolinea sp.
CGTGGCCCAGGCCAGCGGCCGCGTGATCATCGTCGTGGACGAGAGCAAGCTGTCCCCACAGTTGGGCACGCACTGGCCTGTGCCGGTGGAGCTGCTCCCCTTTGCCTGGCGCTCGCAGGCCCGTTTCCTGGAGACGCTGGGCGCGCGCTGGACTATCCGGCGTACCGCCGATGGCCAGCAGTTCGTGACCGACTCCGGCAACCTGATCCTGGACTGCGCCTTTGGCCCGCTGGCCAAGCCCGCGCGGCTGGCCCAGGCCCTGGCCGCCCGCGCCGGCATCGTCGAACACGGCCTCTTCATCGGCCTGGCCACCGACCTGATCGTCGCCGGCCCCCACGGCGTCCAACACACAGAGAGAAACGATGAAGGATGAACGATGAAGGATGAATCCGGAGGCCTTCCGGATTCATCCTTCATCATTCCTCATTCATCATTCAGACGGAGCACCCATGACTACCCCTGAGATTGCCCCTTCCATATTGGCGGCTGATTTTTTGCGTTTGCAGGAGCAGGTGCAGGCGGCGGCGCGCGGCGGCGCGCGGCGCTTTCAGATCGACGTGATGGATGGGCTATTCGTGCCCAACATCAGCTTCGGCATGCCGCTGGTGGAGGCCATGCGCCGCGCCACGGACACCCTGCTGGAGGCGCATCTGATGATCGTCCAGCCCGACCGCTATCTGGAGGCCTTCGCCCAGGCCGGCGCGGACCTGATCATCGTCCACCAGGAGGCCGTGACCCACCTGGACCGCGCCATCCAGCAGATCAAGCAGTTGGGCAAGCGGGCTGGCGTCGCGCTCTGCCCGGCCACGCCGCTGCACACGCTGGACGAGGTGATCGAGGAGCTGGACATGCTGCTGGTGATGACGGTCAACCCCGGCTTCGGCGGCCAGCGCTTCATCCCCTACACCCTGCGCAAGATCGCCCAGGCGCGCAGTCTGCTGGACGCACGCAACCCCACCTGCGAGCTGGAGATCGACGGCGGCGTCGACCTGGCCACCATCGGCCCGGCCTACGCCGCCGGCGCCCGCGTCTTCGTGGCCGGCACCTCGGTCTTTGGCCACCCGCAGGGCGCAGAGGCGGCCGTGGGCGCGCTGATGAGGGCGGCTGTGAAGCGTGAGGAGTGAAACGTGAAACGTGACCGGAGGGTGTTTCCGTATTGCGGAGACTGTTCCGGGTCACGCATCACGCATCACGCATCACGCATCACGCATCACGCATCACGGGCACGCCATCCCCCACACCGAGCTCACCGCGCCTGCGTCGAGGATGTCGTTGGCGCCGTCGCAGCCGCCGCTGGCGCGGCAGTCCACGTCGGCGGCCAGGGTGTAGAAGCCGCTGCCCTGGAAGAGATTCCAGGCGTCGGCCACCGCGACCACGTCGCCCACGTCGATGGTGGTGGAGCTGACGCCGCAGGAGCAGTTCACGTCCGCCCAGAAGCAGCTCGCGGGGGTAATGGTGAAGTTGACGTTGGAGATGTCGAAGAAGATGCTGGTGGCGCAGGCCACCCGCACCCGGGCGCTGGTGGTGGCCACGTTGGGCGTCGTGACCGTCTGCGTGCCGTCATTGGGGGTGTTGCCGGCCAGCAGCAGCGGATAGGTGTAGCCGCCGTCGGTGGAGAGGGCGATATCGACGTTGGCGCAGCTCACCGGCGCGGCCGTGGTGCTGGCCACGTTCCAGGTGACAGTCTGCTGACTGGCGCCGGGCCAGGTGACAGCCGTGTTGGGCGCAGTGACCGCGAAAGGCCCGGCCGCGGTGGTGACGTTGAAGCTGAGGTTGGCCGAGTTTACCCCGCCGCCGCCCACCCGATTATCGCGCGCCGTCAGACGGAAATTTAGGGCGCGGGTGACGTTGGGCAGCACCTCGCCGATCACCGTGCTGTTGTTGACCAGATCGGAAAGCCGGGGGAAGGTGCGCGTCGGGCCGGCCACGCTGGGCCAGGAGCGGAAGAAGGGCGGGTTGACGGGGTTGTTGGGCGCGCCGGCCGGCCCCAGGTCGAATTCCTCCCAGTTGTAGGTCAGCGCGTCGCCGTTGGGGTCGCTGGCCGAGCCGGTCAGGGAAAACGGCGTCTGGCTGGGGATGGTGAAGCCGCCCAGACCGGCGTTTACCGTCGGCGGGTTGTTGCCGGTGGGCGTGATGACCGGACAGGTGTTGCCGCTGCCGACGGTGGTGTAGGCGACGATCTCGTCCAGGTTGATGCCGTGGAAGTAGTCGTCGCTGTGGGGCTGCAAGTTCTGCGCGCCGCAGATGCCGGCATAGGCCATGATGGTGGAGCCGCTGCCCGGCTCATAGGCCGTGGGGCCGTTGCGGTTGCCGCCGCTGCAAGAGCCGGCGCTGCCGTTGAAGCTATGGTTGCCGCTATACTGGTGGCCAATCTCATGGGCCACGTAGTCCACATCGAAGGGATCGCCCACCGGCGCGGAAGAGCCAGTGACCCCGCGCGCCTTGCTTCCGGTCTTGCAGACCACGCCCAGATAGGCCACGCCGCCGCCGCCGGTGCTGAACACATGGCCGATGTCATAGTTGGCGTTGCCGATGACCGCGTCCAGATTGGTCTGGTTTTGCCCCAGCATGGCGCTGCCGTTGTTGTTGGTGTAGGGATCGGTGGCTGGGTTGGTGTAGACGATCAGGTCATTGTTGGCGATCAGCACCATGCGCGCCGCCACCTCACGCTCGTAGATGCCGGTGACGCGGTTGACGGTGGTGACGATAGCTGCCATGGCAGCCGGCACCGTGCCGCCGTGGAAGGCGGTGTATTCGCCGGTGGCGGCCATGGCCAGGCGATAGGTGCGCAGCTCGGAGCCGCTGGGCGCCAGCACCCCCTGGCTGCGCAGCTCGGCCAGCTCAGCCCGCAGCGCCGCCCCATCGGCCCCCAGCGGCAGGGTCTCGCTGAACTGCTTGTCGGGGCTGGGCTGGAAATCGTGGGCATAATAGCTGATGTAGTGGCTCACATCGCCGCGGCTGAAGGGGTCGATGTAGACCGTGCCGCTGAGGCCGAAGATGATGGCATGGAAGCCGGCCGGCGTCCAGTCCAGGCGGGTGGTCGCCGTGGGATCGTCCAGCCCCTGGCCGGCGTAGGTGGTGATCCCAGGGAACTTGGCGGCCAGCTCCGGCGCCATCACCGGCGACTGGACGATGCGGAAGCGGCCATAGCCGCCGTCGGGCAGCGGCAGGGCCAGCGTCACCGCGTCGTCAGCCGCGGCCGGCGTGCCCTCCAGCGGCGCGGCGGCCAGCGTCTCTTGCAGCGCGGGCACGTTCAGGGTCACGGTGCGGTATTGCTGGGGGATGATCCAGCGTTCGCCGGCCGGAACCAGATCGCGCTCCTCCACATCGGACCAGATGGCCGCGGCCGGCTGGGCGCTGGCTGGGGTCGGGAAAAAGCCGCTGCACAGCGTCAGCAGCAGCGTCAGAGCGAACAACAGCCGTACAATCCAATGATTCGTTCGCATGGTAGCCTCCGGACAGATGGATGGTTGCGCTGCCGGCAGATCGGCGGCGTGTCGGCAGAGTATAGCACCGCCTGCGGGATCGCGAAAATTCTTTGTGGCCGGGTGAGGGGGATACGTGGGTCGAGTAGGCCGCCGTATCGAGACCCATCGCGCCCAAACCGCGGGTCGAGTAGGCTGCCGATTGATGGAAGCTGAGCAAATGACCGGGCAACAGCCGCTTGCAACGAGTCGTCCCTCATGTGGACCCGCCGGGCGATAAATCGCCCGGCTACACAACGGCGCCCCGTCAACGGGGCTAAAACGCGCCTGACACGCGCCAGCCCGTTTCAACGGGCGCTGTTTTG
>JACSRL010000315.1 GCA_014879765.1 Anaerolinea sp.
CCTATCAGCAGTACCGGGTGCGCGGCAACTTCGACACCGTGATCGGCAATGTGCGCAAGATGCTCCCTATCCCAACGTGGCGCGCGTCTCGCCGGAACAGGCGCACATGAGCGCGATGGCCGGCAACGCGCTGATCGTCGACGTGCGCGGCCAGGAGTACTACGCCACGGCCCACGCACGCGGCGCGATCTCGATCCCGCTGGAGCAGTTGCCGGCGCGCCTGGGCGAGCTGCCGCGCGACAAGGCCGTTCTCTTCTACTGCACCTGACCGGCCGAGGAAAGCAGCGCCCGTGCGGCGCAATACCTCCTGGATCAGGGCTACAGCAACACCGCCGCCATCCTGGGTGGCCTGGAAGCCTGGCAGCAGATCGGCCTGCCGCTGGAATAATCGCCAAAAAACTCCCCCCTTTGCGGTCTTGGCGCCTTTGCGTGAGACCAAGATCGTAAAGGGGCTGGTCACAGACCGGCCCGACCAGCCAGTTTCAATCCAGGCTGTTGACCACCCGGCGCGCGACCCGATAGACCAGGGGGAAACGGCGCAGGCGCACCATCCAGCGTCGATCCATCAGCACATCGCTCTGCTGGATCCAAACCTGCTCCTGGGCCATGCGCTGGTACTTGGTGCAATTGGTGCAGGGAATGTCGTCGCGCGCCGGCGCCTTGCCCATCAGCATCTCGCGCGCGTAGCTGATCTGCTCGCTGTTGACCGCCGCCTCCAGGCCGTCGCTGAAGACATTGCCGCCGAAATCCTGCCAGTAGTTGACGCAGCAGCCCAGCACTTTGCCGTCCCAGTTGATCTGCGGCTCGTTCCAGAGCTGCAGGCACTGCTGGAATTTGTGCGTCTGCTCCCAGTCGTCCTGGCGCGTCGTGGCCGCCAGCCCCGCGTCCTGCATCACCTGCTCTTTGTTGCGCACCGGGGAAAACTCGGCGTCCCAGTTGAGCTTGGGGCGGAAGGTCATGTTCAGCTCCTGGCAAAGCGCCTTGACCGCATTGATCTCATGCTCGTTGTGGCCGAAGATGACGAACTGCCAGTTCAGGCGCGGCGCCTGGCTGCCATACTGCTGCTTATAGGCGTTGATCTTGCGCACATTGCCGATCACGGTGTCGAAGTTGCCGCGCACCCGGTACTGCTGATAGGTCTCCTGGCTGGCGCCGTCGATGGAGACGGTGATCTCCTCCACGCCATATTTGACCAACGCCTCCAGCGCCTCATCGGAGGCGGTGTTAAGGTTGACGCCGTTGGCCAGGTTGATGCGCACGCCGTGGCTGTGGGCGTAGGCCAAGATCTCCACCAACTGCGGGTTGAGCAGCACCTCGCCCCAGTTGGAAAGGCCGATCTCGCGCAGGCCGGGGTTTTGATCGATCAGCGCCTTGAAGTCATCGAACTTGAGCAGCCCCGTGCCCACCGCGCTCTTGCCGATGATGCCCTGGGCCGTGGGGCAGGAGGGACAGCGCAACTGGCAGGCCGAGGAGGCCTCCAGGCGTATCTTGACAGGTTTGATCGTGCTCATGGTCTCGCCATTACAGTCTGTGAAAGTCAATCGTTGTGTCAGTCAACCCTGACCAAAGCCGGACTACTATAGCCAGAGTGTTGGCTCTTGTCAAACCGGGCGCCGTCAGGGCGTGGCGAGCATGGTTCTTGTCCCGCTGGCGGCGGTGGGGGGCAACGGGCTCGGTCAGAGACCGGCCCGAGCGGGGGATTGTGTCCCTGTGAGTCGTCAAAAAAAGCGTGGCAGCCCTGTAGCAGGACTGCCACGCTTTTTGTGTGTAACTACTAGCCGGTCGTTCAGAAACCGGGTTTTTCTCGTGCGAGCATGGTTTTCATCTTCGCAACGGCCTTCCATGGCACCATGATCTTGGTCTGCAAGACAAAAACCCGGTTCCTAATGCCATACCTGAGCAGTTACTTTTGTGTCTGTTAGCTGCGCCGTCGTCGGCTGGCGACGTAGGCGCCGGCCAGCGCGAGGCCGGTGGCGGCCGGCAGCGCCAACATCGGCAATGCACTGGCCGCGGCGGCCGGGCTGCCTGAGAAGCCGCTCAACCCCACGGCCGTGGGGATGACCGCCGCCTGGTAGGCGGCATAGGCGTCGATGCGGCCATAGCCGAAGGTGTTGTTGGGGATCTGGCTGCCAGGAACGCCGCCGCAGGTCTGCGCGCTGGTCAGTTGCAGCGCGGTGGCGTTGATGGTGGTCTCGATCTGATCGACGTTTCCAGCCCAGTCAGGACGAATGGAAATGATCAACCCGACCAGGCCGGCCACATGCGGCCCCGCCATGCTGGTGCCGCTCATGCTGGCGTAGGTGTTGGTGGGGTAGCTGGAGCGGACGCTGGAGCCGGGGGCCGAGATGTCCGGCTTGAGGCGGTTGCTGCCGTCCACCGTTACCGGGCCGCGGCTGCTGAAGCTGGAGATGGCGTCGCTGTTGGTGGTGGAGCCGACGCTGTAGGACGAGTCATAGATGGCCGACGGATCGCTGACGGTGCTGCACGCCGAGCCGCTGTTGCCGGCGCTGTGGACCGACAGAATCCCGGCCGCGCGCACGCTGTCGGTCACCGCCAACAGAATGTTGGGGTCGGTGCAGCCCTCGCTGGGGGGACAGCCCCACGAATTGTTGATCACGTCAGGCGCCATGGCCGGGTTGGGGTTGTTGCCGCTCAGATCGGTGGGGGCGATGAACCACTGGTAGCATTCGCTGTAGGTGGTGGGGGTGCCGTTGCCTTGGTTCATGTTGCGACAGCCGATCCACTTGGCGCCGGGCGCCATGCCGATCTGGTTCGATCCGCCGTCGTCGCCCACCATGGTGCCCATGGTGTGGGTGCCGTGGCCGTTGTCGTCGCAGGGGGCAGTCGCGTTCACCCCGCAGACGCCGCCGCCGCCGCTGTGGACGGCGTCGTGCCAACTGTAGTTATGGTCGGCGCTGCTGCCGTTCCAGCCGCGGTACTTGCCTTTGAGGGCCGGGTGATCCCACTGGTAGCCGGTGTCCTGGCCGGCGATCACGGCGCCCTGGCCGGTGAAGCCAGCCGCCCAAACCTGCGGCGCGTTGACCTTGGTGATGTTCCACTCGATCGCGGCTGGCGCATCGGGCGCGCTGGCCGCCATCTCCACCGGCTCATCGAAGTGAACGGTCGGGTTGGCGTAGACGTGGGCCACGTCGGCCCGGCGCGCCATGGCCTCCACGGTGTCCAGTCCGCCGCGCACCCAGATCATGTTGGCGACCCAGTAGGCGCGATGCTCGACGCCGCGCGCCTTGAGCGCGTCCAGCACGGGGCCTTGCGTCTCAGCAGCCTTGCGGCTCAGCGTCTCGTAGACGTAGGCGCCCTTTTCCAGCTTGGTGGAGAGGCCGGCGGCCGCGCTGAGGTCGGCCTGATCGGCCAGGAAGACCAGGAATTCGGTCTGTCCGTCGGCGCGGGCAGTGTCCAGCACCCAGGGATCGACTTTGTTTTGCCAGTCCGCTGGACTGGCCGGCGCGGCCAGGGTGAGGCCGCTGCTGACCAGAATCAGCGCGGCGACGAGCGCGAGCAGGGGAAGTGTCTTGCGTTTCATAGGGTCTCCTCGGTGGGATGCGGGGACAGGGGCGGCTCCGGTTGGCCGCGCATAAGTGGCGGCATTGTACACAGATGGAGGGTTGTGCGCAAGCTGTGAAAGGAGTGGGGGGGAAATGGTCAATTTCGCAAACGCAAAGGGACACAGCAATAGTGTCGATCAAAGGCGGTAGATGGTCACGTGAAGCCGCGAAGAAGAAGAAACACGTACATCGCTTATAGACACCTTACTCGCCATGCGATGAGAGGT
>JACSRL010000525.1 GCA_014879765.1 Anaerolinea sp.
CAAACGTTGGTTTCGATACGCCTCAGAAGGCTACTCAACCAACGTTTGGCCCGCCGGCTGAGCAGTTACGAGCGAGCAACCATGCCATCAGATCTGATCACCCACAGCGAAGCTGAAACCGAGGCATTGGGCGCGGCGCTGGGCCGGCTGTTGCAAGCTGGCGACGCGCTGGCGCTGGTCGGCGACCTGGGCGCGGGC
The DNA here is from genome assembly GCA_014879765.1 of Anaerolinea sp. Lineage (GTDB taxonomy): Bacteria > Chloroflexota > Anaerolineae > JAAEKA01 > JAAEKA01 > JAAEKA01. The sequence goes on from JACSRL010000525.1 coordinate 199, forward strand.
AAGACCTGCCTGGCCAGGGGGGTGGCGGCTGGCCTGGGCGTGCGCGAGCCAGTCACCAGCCCCACCTTTATCCTGGTGGCCGAGTACGCCACGGCCCGCGGCTTTCCGCTCTACCATGCCGACTGTTACCGGCTGGAACAGGCCGCGAGCGAGGCGCTGTCCATCGGCCTGGACGAGCTGCTGCTGGACGACGGCGTAGCCATCGTGGAATGGGCCGAACGCATCGAGCCGCTATTGCCCCCCGACCACCTGCGCATCACCTTGACCGCGCTGGACGATAGCCGCCGGTTGACTTTTGAGCCGCAGGGCGCGCGCGCGGCGGAACTAGTCCGGAGAATTTTCAATGGTCAATGTTCAATTGTCAATTGTCAATCCTCCGGAGATTCCGCGTCTGCCAGCGATCAGTCGTTGCCCATTGACAATTGACAATTGCCAATTGACAATTGACAATTAACCATTGGCCATTACCATGCTTCTCTCCCTCGACACCGCCACCCGCCATTCCGGCATCGCTCTGTACGACGGCCAGCAGCTTGTGGCTGAGCTGAACTGGCATTCGGTGGACGCGCAGACCACTGAGCTGCTGCCGCGGCTGGAGCACCTGCTGGCCTGGGTCCGGATCCAGCCGGCCAGCCTCTCCGCGCTCGCGGTCAGCCTGGGGCCTGGCTCCTTCACCGGCGTGCGCGTCGCGCTCAGCCTGGCCAAGGGCATGGCGCTGGCCCACGGGCTGCCGTTGATCGGGATACCGACGCTGGACGCCACGGCCTATCCACACCTGGGCGACACGCTGCCGGTGGGCGCGGTGGTGCAGGCCGGCCGCGGCCGCGTGCTCTGGTCGATCTACCAGGCCGGCCCGGCCGACGGCGGCCGGCGGGCGGTGACGCTGGGCGGCTGGCGCGGCAGCAGCACCCCCATCGCCCTGAGCGAGCACGCCGGGCTGGCCGCGGCCATCCACCGCCCGCTGCGCCTGGTGGGCGAGCTGACCCCCGAGCTGCGCGCGCTGCTGGCGGCGCAGGCTGGCGACCTGGCCCTGCTGGCCGGGCCGGCCGCGGGCACGCGCCGCGCCGGCTGCCTGGCCGAGCTGGCCTGGCTGCGCTGGCAGGCCGGCGATGTCGACGATCCCGCCAGCCTCAGCCCCATCTACCTGCACGAGCCATGAGCCAGTGGACGCCGCGCCTGCGCCCGATGCAGACGTCAGATCTGTCGGCCGTGCTGGCTATCGAGGAGACCGTCTTTGGGGATGACGCCTGGTCGCGCAGCGTCTTCGAGCGCGATCTGGTCAACGAGCACGCGACCTACCTGGCGCTGGAGCTGATCGGCCAAGACGCTGGCCAGCCGTTGGCTGAGCTGGCTGGCTATGCCGGCTTCTGGCGGCTGGACGACGAGGCCAATCTGATGAACATCGCCGTGGCGCCGGCCTGGCAGCGCCATGGCCTGGGCGAGTACCTGCTGCGGGCGACGCTGGCCGAGATGCAGGCGCGGGGCGTCACAAGCTGCACCCTGGAGGTGCGGGTCAGCAACGAACGGGCCCAGGCGCTCTACCGCAAGCTGGGCTTCCAAGTGACGGGACGCCGCCGCCGCTACTACCAGGACAACGGCGAGGATGCACTGCTGATGGCCCGGATGTTGGATTGACAACCGCCCTCATTCGTGCTAGACTGAAACCAGTTCCAAATGAACGCGCACCTGCATGTTGTTCAACGGAGAACACCCCCGTGCCGGTTACATCTCCCACGTAGCCAGACAACAACTGTAGGCGTTGACGCCATCTCACCAGTGCTGAACACCACCACAGCCGGCCTGCCAGGGACTGCCGGCGCACTGGGTGACGCGCCCTTCAACGGCGTCGCCAGCACGCGGAAGCTCGCTGGCGCGAAGATCGTGGAAAGGAAGTGATGTACTCAAAAGAAGCAGCGACCTCACTATGCCCGGACACTTGATGTCCACCGTTGACAACCAACCGGTTTGTATCTCAACTTTCAGGAGGAGAATCCTAACCATGATGAAGCGACAACTGTTCGTGCTTCTCACCGTCGTTTTGCTGTTCAGCATGATCTTGGCCGCCTGCGGCGGCACTGCTCAGCCCACCACTGCACCGACTACAGCGGCCGAACCGGCCGCCCCGGCCGCGCCAGCCGAACCGGCCGCAACCGCCGCGCCAGCCGCGCCGGCCAATGAGCAGGCCGAAGCCGCGGCCGCCAAGGGCCTGACCGAGCTGGCCAACGCCTACAACGGCGCCTACAAGGGCACAGTCGTCACCATGTCCGGCCCCTTCACTGAAGCCGACGCGGTGATCTTCAACAACTCGGTGGCTGAGTTCGAGAAGGCCACCGGCATCGACATCCAATACGAGGGTTCCAAGGAATTCGAGGCCAGCATCACCATCCGCGTCCAGGCCAATGATGCGCCTGATATCGTGGACTTCCCCCAGCCTGGCCTGCTGAGCACCTTCGCCGGTCAAGGCAAGGTCATCCCGGCCACCGACCTGGTGCCGGAGAGCTGGCTGGCCCAGAACTACCTGCAGTCCTGGCTGGATATGGCCACCATGGCCGGCGGCGACGGCACGCCGGGGCAGTATGGCGTCTGGCACCGCTTCAACGCCAAGTCGTTGATCTGGTACCCCAAGGCCGCTTTCGAGGCGGCCGGCTATGCCGTGCCGACCACCTGGGAAGAGCTGCAGGCGCTGCAGGATCAGATCGTGGCCGACGGCGACACCCCCTGGTGCGTCGGCATCGAGTCGGGCGCGGCCACCGGCAGGCCGGCCACCGACTGGACCGAGGACTTCATGCTGCGCACCACCTCGCTGGAGAACTACGACAAGTGGGTCACCGGCGATCTGCCCTTCTCTTCGCCTGAGGTCAAAAGCGCCATCGAAACCTTCGCCGCGATCTGGAACGACGACGCCATGGTGTTCGGCGGCCGGCCGGCCATCGTCACCACCTTCTTCGGCGACGCCCCCGCGCCCATGTTCCAGGACCCGCCTGGCTGCTGGATGCACAAGCAGGGCAACTTCATCACCTCCTTCTTCCCTGAGGGCAAGGAGTACGGCGTTGACTACGGCGTCTTCTACCTGCCTGGCATCGACGAAGCCTACGGCAAGCCTTTCCTGGTGGCCGGCGACATCATGGCCGCCTTCCGCGATCGGCCTGAGATCCGCGCCGTCATGCAGTTCTTCAGCACCGGCGAAGGCATCCGCGGCTGGCTGGCGGCCGGCGGCGCGCTGGGCATGCAGAAGGACGTAGACCTGGCCTGGTACGGCAGCGACCTGGAGCGCGACATCGCTACCCTGGTCAACGAAGCCACGGCCGTGCGTTTCGACGCCTCGGACCTGATGCCGGGCGAGGTCGGCGCAGGCTCCTTCTGGAAGGGGATGGTCGACTACTTCTCCGGCGCTCAGCCGCTGGACAAGGTGCTCAGCGAAATCGACGCCTCCTGGCCGAGATAATAACAACTCAAGACTGCCAGTCCCCCCAGGACTGGCAGTCTTGCAAGGTAATTGCTCAGCCCGTCGTTCCGAAACCGGGTTTTTCTCGTGCGTCCATGGTCTTCGTCTGCGCAACGGCCTTTCATGGCGCCATGACCTT
>JACSRL010000642.1 GCA_014879765.1 Anaerolinea sp.
TGTCGATGCCCACATCCCCAAGTCCCGGGTGGAGGAGACCGCTGCTGTGCTGGAAGGGCTGGACGCGCAGGTGACTCTGCGCCTTTATCCCGGCATGGGCCACACCATCAACGCCGATGAGATCACCCAGGCCCGCGGCCTGCTGCGCGAGGTGCTGGCGCCTGCCAGACTGAGTCTCTGATGAAGCGGCCCGCGGCAGCCGCGGATCGGGAAGCCAGGGCTGTGGCTTCTGATCGGCGGCCGCCGCGTTGCCGGCGGGTGAGGCGATCCCGGTTGGCAACCGTCGAGAAATGACGGGGCTGGCTCGGTCAGGAGACCGGCCAGAGCGGGAACGGGGTGGGGCTGGCTCGGTCGGGAGACCGGCCAGAGCGGTAACATGGCGGGCTGGCTCGGTCAGGAAACCGGCCAGAGCGGCAAGTGGAGAGACCGGATTGAGCGCTGAGGTTACATTTCGGAGAGGAGCAGCAGGGCGAGGAGGGCGGCCCGCTCTGGCAGCCGGTCGATCAGCACGTGCTCATCCACGGCGTGGGCGCCGTCGCCCACCGGGCCGATCCCGTCCAGGGTGGCGGTGTATTGGCTGGTGGTGTTGCCGTCGGAGCCGCCGCCCACAGCCACCGCCTCCAGCGCCAGCCCCAACTGCCGGCCCGCCTCCTGCGCCTGCTGCCACAGCCGCTGGTTGCGCGGCGTCGGCTCCAGCGGCAGGGACGCGCTGATCGGCTGCACGATCACCTGTGCGCCCGGCAGCGTGGCCGACACGTCCATCAGCGCGGCGCTGATCCGTGCGGCGTCGGCCACCGTGGGCACGCGCACATCCACCACCGCGCGCGCCTCGTGCGCGATCACATTGGGCCGCGTGCCGCCGCTGATCTGCCCCACGTTGACGCTGATGCCGTGCTCCCAGTCGTTGAGCGCGAAGAGCCGCTGGATCACGTGCGACAGCTCCAGGATCGCGCTGACCCCATCCCAGGGCGCCAGACCGGCATGAGCCGCCTTGCCCTGCACCGTCACGTCGAAGCGCAGCACCCCTTTGCGCGCGGTCTTGAGCTGGCCCTGCGGGCCAAAGCCCGGCTCCAGCACGAAGACGCGCTGCACGGCCTGGGCCAGCCGCTGGATGTGGCGCGTCGACTCGGGGCTGCCGATCTCCTCGTCGGAGTTGATCAGCACCACGGGGCTCAGCGCCGGCTGCAGGCCCAGGCTGGCCAGCGCCTGCAAGGCGTAGAGGCCGATCACCAGCCCCCCCTTCATGTCGAAGACGCCGGGGCCGGCCAGCCGCTGGCCGTCGCGCGCCAGTGGCATAGTGGCCAGCGTGCCGTGCGGCCAGACCGTGTCGCAGTGGCCGATCAGCAGTTGCGCCGGAACGCCCCGCGCCCGGCCGCGCGGCCGGGCATAGAGCACACCGCCGGTCGAGCGGCCGGGCACGCGCTGGACATGGAAGTCCAGCGCGGCCAGCCGTTCGGCCAGCAGATCGAAGACCGGCTGCTGCGCGGCCGGATCCAGCGAGGGCGACTCCATCAGCGCCAGACGGCTGAGCAGATCGACCATCGGCTCCTGCTGGTCGTGCAGATAGTGCTGCAAGCGTTGGGCAATGGCAAGATTCATGGCTAAGGCAGGTAGATGAAGGTGTTCATGATGCGATCCAGGGCTTCCAGATCGGCCTCGCCGACCACCTGCACCTGGACCACCGCCAGATAGCTGGCATCCTCAGGCTGGGCAGCGATGACCACCAAGGAAGACCCTACGTCACCGCAGTCGGTCCACAGGTCGTAGAACCCGGTGTAGACGCCGTCGGCATACTCCGACCGGCTGTCGTAGGTGCAACTGTCGTTGAAGGTGGTCGAATCCAGATATTCCTCAGGGCTCAGGCCAAGCTGGTCGCTGACTCCAAAGAAGACGCCGGGGACCTCCCAGGTGTCGGTGAAGCCTGCCAGATCAGGCGCTGCAGAGAGGGCAAAGCCGATCTCCTCGTCGTTCTCGGTCCAGGCGCCGCCGTTGGTGTCGCTCCACTCCACCGGCACATCCATGGTCAGCGCGCCCGAATCGTCCTCGATGCTCACGTAGTCGGTATAGCTTTCGCTCGTCCCCGCATCGGTGGTGGTCGCCTCGTCGGACAACGCCTGGGCGAAGGAGAAGGACTGCACCAGCGCACTGCCGTTCAGCTCACCTTCCAGCACCTCTTCGGTGGCGAAGCGCAGCACTTTGATGGTCATCACATCGCCGGGTGCGCGCGTGCGCAGGATGTCACAGTAGTCGGCCAAGGTGCCGTCGGTGGCCAACACCAGCCCTTCCAGATCGGTGATGATGTCGCCCGCCTTGACGCCGGCCCGGCTGGCCGGGGAGCCTGATTCCACCGAGGAAACCCAGATGCCCGACAGCCCTTCACCGTCGTTGATGGCCGTGCCGTTGACGCCGATGGCCAGCACGTCCCGCCCCTGGCGCAGCTCTTCGATCACCGGCAGCGCCTGCGCCTCGGCGATGGCGAAATACTGGTCGGTGCCGCTGTTGCCGGCATAGTTGATGCCTACCACCTTGCCATCGCCCGTCACCAGCGGCCCGCCGGAGTTGCCGGGATTGATGGTGGCGTCATGCTCCAGCACCGAGTCTACCGAGGCCCAGTCGGTGTCGCCAGCCGCGCGCGCCTTGGAGACGATGCCGCGGGTCAGGGTGAACTCAGGATCGCCCAACGGGAAGCCGGCCGCGTAGACGTCCAGCCCCACGGTGGCGTTGCCGTCGTACCACTGCATGAAGGGATAGCCATCGCCCTCGATGTCGATCACTGCCAGGTCGGCGCACTCGGAGACGCCCAGGATGCGTGCGTTGCGGGGTTTGCTCTCGCCGCCCACGTAAACCTTGATCAGCGCCGCGCCGGTGACCACGTGATTGTTGGTCACGGCCAGGCCGCTGGGGTCGATGATGAAGCCGGAGCCGCTGCCGGCTGCGTTGTACTGGGTGCCGACCTCCGGATCCTCAAAGGTGCCCTGGGATACGATCTGAACCGTGGCTGACTTGACGCCCTGGAGGGAATTCACCATCAGCGCGGCCACCGGGTCGGGCGTGGCGGTCGCGGGTGCTTCTGTCGGCGCTTGGGCTACCGCGCCCTCGACCTTGAAGTTCAGGGTGCGATCCAGCTTGTCGTTGAGGTAGACATCCACCTTGTAGCCGCCGGCCGGCCACGGCTGGTCGTTTTTCAGGTCAAAGGTGAGGGTGGCGCTGCTGCTGGTCAGCTCGGCGTCGTCCAACACCGTGTTGGCTGCCGCACCCTCGGCGTCGACCGCGGTCCATACAGCCTTGACCTTAGTGTCATCGGGCGCGTTGGCCAGATCGACCATCAGGTAGACCACATCATCGGGGCTGAACGCGCCGCTGATCTGCGCGCCGCCATCCTGGGCGCTCAGGTAAGCGCTGGCGATGTTGGCCGTGCTGACGCTCACCTTGCCGCCGCACGCGGCCAGCAAAAGCGCCGTGCTCAAAAATACGAGACGAACAAACAACGATGGTCTCATTCTCCGGTCCTCCAAAACAGATTGACGGCGGGGTCGATGGACAGCGAAACAACCGGGGGGATCAGCTCGGTCTCTTGGGATACGGGTTCACAACGGGCAACAACAATCAGGCAGGCGACACCGTTGGCGCTGTCCTCGACAATAGGGGAGAATTCTAACCCTACCGGGCGCATTTGTCAATCTGACCTAGGAGCAATTGAACCGCCCAGACTTCGGAAGTCGCCGAGTCTCAACCGGCGATTTCCGAAGTCTGGGCGTCAACTCATTT
>JACSRL010000643.1 GCA_014879765.1 Anaerolinea sp.
CTGGCCGCGGTGCTGGGCGGCACCCAGTCGCTGCACACCAACTCCATGGACGAGGCGCTGGCCCTGCCCTCGGAGAAGGCCGTCACCGTGGCCCTGCGCACCCAGCAGATCATCGGCCACGAGAGCGGCGTGGCCAGCACCATCGACCCGCTGGCCGGCTCCTACTTCGTGGAGGCCATGACCAACCGCATGGAGGAGGAGGCCAACGCCTATTTCCGCCAGATCGACCGGCACGGCGGCGTGGTGCCGGCCATCGAGGCCGGTTTCTTCCAGCGCGAGATCGCCGAGGCGGCCTACGTCTACCAGCGGGAGATCGACGCCGGTGAGCGGATCATCGTCGGCGTCAACGACTACGCCTCACATGAAGCGCCGGCCATCCCGATCCTGGCCATGGACCCGCAGGGGTTCCAGCGGCAGGTCGCCCGCCTGCAGCGGGTGCGGGCCGAACGTGACAACGCCGTGGTCCAGCAGACCCTGCATCGCCTGGCCGACGCCGCGCGCGATGAAGCCATCAACCTGATGCCCCCGATCCTGGAATGTGTCACCGCCTACGCCACCCTGGGCGAGATCAGCGATGTGTTCCGCGAGGTGTTTGGGGTGTATCACGAGCCGGCGTATTTCTGATGAACGATTCGCCAGAACATATCTAACGCAATTGCGCCGTGAAGAAGGCATGCTGCGGAAAAAACAGAAAATCCGCAGACAAATTTGATCAGTTTCTGTGAGCGCAGAGAAGGCGATATCCCAGTTCATGTTGGAGAACGTATTATGCCGACAATATCGATGTTCTATGGCATCATAGTTCGAATGTACTATGCTCCGGGTGAACACAACCCACCACATATCCACGTCTACTACAACGAGTACACGGCGACCATTTCTCTGGAAACGCTGGATATTCTGGTGGGCAGCTTGCCGAGAAAACAATTGCGATTGGTTCAAGCATGGGCTGAACTGCACATCGATGAGCTATGGGGCAATTGGCGACTGGCTATGAATGGTGAAATGCCCTACAAGATCAACCCACTGCAATCGTAGGAGTCTCTGTTATGTACGCGAGGATTACCGCAGTCCAAGCAACTGATAACCACCAACTGATCCTAACTTTTGATGATAAGGAGCAGCGACTCTTCGACATCAAGCCTTATCTGACAACTGGACGCTTTGCTGAGTTGAGAGACCTCAAGGTGTTTAAGCGGATCAGTGTTGCATTCGACACAGTAGAATGGAAGAATGGACTAGATCTAGATCCGGAGTTTCTGTATGACAAAAGTACGGAGATGTTGGAGCCATCGCTCGCGGATGTCGAGGACCTCACGCCCTGTATACACGAAGTAGAACTCCCGTAGCGGATGCTCCTGATGTAGTCGTCGGCAACTGCGGAAAGCGGCTGACGCCGTCCTTGCAAGTTTCGATCATTGCAATGCGATACACAAAAACGGGGTGCGACAAGACACAAGTCTCGCCGCACCCCGTTTCTTATGGTCGGTCAGCTAAGCTGAGGGTTCAGTCCACCACGGTCTGCGACTGCTCGTGCATGTACTGCTGGACGTAGTAGGGGCCGCCGCCGTTCTTGCCAGTGCTGCCGCTGCCCTTCCAGCCGCCGAAGGTCTGGTAGCCCGGCCACGCGCCGGTGGTGGCGCCGCCGGCCCGGTTGACGTAGACCACACCCGCCTCGATGTGGTTCAGATACCACTGCGCCTCTTCCTTGTCCTCGCTGAAGAAGCCGCCGGTCAGGCCGTAGGCGCTGTTGTTGGCCTCACGCATGGCCACCTCCAGCGACGGCACGGCCGCCACGGCCACCAGGGGCAGGAACATCTCCACCTGCCACAGCTCATGCTCCAGCGGCAGATCGTCGATGATGGTCGGCGCCACGAAGTAGCCCTTGGCGTACTCGCCCTCGGTCATCACGTGGCCGCCAAAGGCGATCTTGCCATCGCGCGCGGCCAGCTCGGCGAAGCGCTGATAGTCCTTGTAGCCACCCTTGTTGGCCGCCGGGCCCATGTACACGTCCTGGCGGGTCGGGTCGCCCACGGCCATCTTGCTGGTCAGATCCACCAGCTTCTGCAAGAGCGCATCCTTGACCGATTCCTCCACGTAGACGCGGCTGGCGGCCGAGCATTTCTGGCCGCTGAGGCCAAAGGCTGAGCGCATGATGCCCATCGCGGCTTTGTCCAGATCGGCCTTGGCGCTGACGATGACCGCGTTCTTGCCGCCCATCTCGGCGATGCAGGGGCGCGGCCACTTGCCACCGGCGAAGGTCTTGATGATGTGCATGCCCACGTCGTAGGAGCCGGTGAAGGTGATGCCATCCACCTGCTCGTTGCTGATCATCTCCTGGCCGATGGTGCTGCCGGGGCCGGTGACGAAGTTGAAGACGCCGGCCGGCAGGCCCGCATCGCGCATGCACTCGGTGAGCAGCCAACCGCTGAGCGGGGTGTCAGAGGCCGGCTTGAAGACCACCGTGTTGCCGGCCACCAGCGCGCCGCCGCTGGGCCCACCGGCCAGCGCGAAGGGGAAGTTGAAGGGGGAGATCACCACCCAGACGCCGTGCGGCTTGAGGATGCTGGTGTTGTGGTGCTTGGGCGACTCCGGCAGCATGGTGCGCACGAAGCCGTTGTTGGCCTCCATCTGATCGCAGTAGTAGCGGATCAGGTCGGCCGTCTCTTCCACGTCGCCGATGCTCTCCAGCCGGTTCTTGCCCACCTCCAACGCCACAGCCGCGCCGATGGCGATGCTGCGGTCGCTGATCAGATCGGCCGCCTTGCGCAGCAGGGCCACACGCTCCTGCCAGGGGGTATGGCTCCAGCCGGGGAAGGCCGCGCGCGCGGCCTGCAGCGCCTCGCTGCCATGCTCAGCCGTGCCCTTCTGGAAATGGCCCAACAGCCAGTCGGTGTTGATGGGGCTGCGATCCTCGAAGGTCTGGTCGGCGAAGCGCTCCTCGCCGTTGATGAACATGGGATAGGTCGTGCCGAAGCGGGCCTTGGCCTGCTCCACCGCCTCGTCGAACATCTGATGCAGTTCGGGGCTGGCCGTCGACAGGGTCGAATAGGTGATCTTGATCTTTGGCTTGGTCATGGGGATACTCCTGGAAAGTTATGGGTAAGCAAGGAAACAAGTAGACAAGGAAACAAGGGAAGGGAACTGGAGGAACTCGGAGGAACTTGGGTTCGGCGGCAGCGTGGACGCACCGGTGAACACCGCAGCGGGCAAACGCCTCCGCATTAACCATTCACCAATTCACCAATTCACCATTCTCCCCCCAACAGCTCATCCAGCACGTTCAGACCCCACTCCAGGTCCTCGCGCGGGATGTTCAGCGGCGGGGAGATGATCAGAAGATTGCCGCGTATGCCTGGCACGACGCCGCGGCCTTTGGCCTCGGCCGCCAGCTTTTTCAGGCCGGCCGGGATCTGCGGCCAGGGCGCCAGCGGCCGGTGAGTCGCGCGATCGGCCACCAGCTCCAGCGCGGCAAACAGGCCCAGCCCGCGCACGTCGCCGATCACCGGATGGCGCGCGGCCATCTCTTGCAGCCGCGCCAGCAGCCAATCGCCCAGCTCGCGGCTGCGCTGCACCAGCCCATCGCGCTCGTACACCTCCATGGCGGCCACGCCGGCCGCGCAGCAGAGTGGATGGCCGGCGTAGGTCAGGCCGGTGGGCAGCGGATGGTCGTCGAAGAAGGCCGCGCTGCGCTGGTCCAGCACTACCGCGCCCAGCGGCAGGTGCGCCGCGGTCAGCCCCTTGGCCAGCAGCATCATGTCAGG
>JACSRL010000826.1 GCA_014879765.1 Anaerolinea sp.
CGCCGGCCTGAATTTCCAGTTTTTGCCTGAGTCCACGAACGAGACTCTTGCCAGAACGAAACCATCTCAAACGCGTGCTGTACTCAAGCGTTTTATGCTTTTCGGGGATGGAGTGATTTCGTCATCGATCGGGTGGACGGCTTGTCATATCCGTGACTACAGTCACGCGCAGCAGTGACGCCAGGCACTGGCGCCAGCTTGTCTCTCCTGCTATGCTGTTGCCATCGGGATCGGATTTTTCGGTCTGATGATACAACAGGAGACAAGCACATGACGAAAGAAAAGAGCACAAAACGCAGCCGTTGGCTGTGGATCATTGCGGCTGTTGCGGTGATCGGTGTGGGATTTTTGGCCTTCACACTGGTGGAACCGACGAGGTTGCTGCGCGCAGACGCCGATGGCGTCGGGGCGCAAGACAGCCAGGTGGCCGTTGCCGCTCTGGGCGACCTGACAGCCGAGGCCACCGCCTCCGGCTACGTTCAAGCCAGTCGTGAGACGCGGCTGAGCCTGGGCGTCTCAGGAGTGGTGGATAAAGTGGCCGTAGCCGTGGGCGATGAGGTCCAGGCCGGCGATGTCCTGGTGCAGTTGGACACCGCCGCGCTGGAGCGATCCCTGGCCAACGCCGAGTTGAGCCTGGCCATTCAAGAAGCGAACCTGCAGGATTTGCTGGACGGCACATCGGCCGCAGAGCTGGCTTCAGCTCAGGCGTCCGTCGCCAGCGCCCAGGCCAACCTGGAGAAGGTGCAAGCCGGAGCCACGGCTGCTGACGTCCAGGCCGCGCGCGCCAGCCTGGCCGCCGCTCAGGCGTCTTACGACAAGCTCTTGGCCGGCCCGGACAGTGCGACCGTGACCCAGGCCCAGGCCAGCCTCGACAACGCCGAGGCCGCGCTGCGCAGGGCCCAGTCGGCCTACGACCGGGTGGCAGACCGGCCCGATGTGGGCATGACGCAGCAGGCGCTGGAGCTGGAGCAGGCCACGAACAACTACCAGTCGGCCAGGGCCAGCTACGACCAGGCCATGCGGGCGGCATCCAACGATCAGATCCAGCAGTCCAGGGCAAACGTAGACCAGGCTAAGGCCAGCTTGCAGAGGCTGCTGGACAGCCCGACGCCGGCCGAGCTGGCTACCGCCGAGTCGCAACTGGCGCAGGCGCAGGCGCAACGGGAGACTGCGCTGCAAGGCGCCAGCGCAGCCAGGCTGGACGTGGCCCAGGCGCAGGTGGAGCAAGCCCGCCTCAACGTGCAGGAAGCCCAGGCGACCCTGGCCAAAGGCAGCCTGACGGCGCCCTTCGACGGCACGATCACGGCCGTACACATCTCCGAGGGTGAACTGGCCAGCGGTTTGGCCGTCGAGATAGCCGACACCACCCGCTTGCAGGTTGCCTTGAATGTGGATGAGGTCGATGTGGGCGAGTTGGCGCTGGGCCAGCCGGCTGTCGTGACGCTGGAAACCTGGCCGGATCACGAGATCCAGGGCAAGATTGCCAGCATCGCTCCCCGCTCTAACGAAAGCAGCAGCGCCCTGGTTTCCTACGAAGTGCTGGTCAACCTGGGCCAGACGGAGCTGCCGGTGCGCATCGGCATGAGCGCCGAGGCAGATCTGATCACAGCGGCCAGGACAGGGGTGCTGTTGGCGCCTACGGCAGCGATCACGCCGGATCGGGCCGCCGGCAAGTACTACGTCAACCGGGTGCGCACGGGAGCCGACGGCGTCCGCACGACAGAGCGTGTCGAGGTGACCATCGGCCTCAAGGACGGCAACTGGACCGAGATCACCAGCGGGCTGCGCGCCGGCGACGAAGTCGTCATCGGCGAGTTGACCGTGCCACAGGTGAGCGGATCCACCGGTTTCTTTGGCTCCGGAATGCGCAACGGCGAAGGATCCGGCTCGCCTTTTGGACAGTAAAACCATGATCGAACTGAACGACATCACCAAAGAATATCAGATGGGCAACCAGATCGTCCACGCGCTGCGCGGGGTCGATCTGGTCATCGATGACGGCGAGTTTGCCGCCATCATGGGGCCATCCGGCTCCGGCAAGAGCACATTGATGAACATCATCGGCTGCCTGGACCTGCCCACCGCCGGCGTCTACCGGCTGGATGGCATCGACGTCAGCGAGATGAGCGACGACCAGCAGGCCCGCATCCGCAACCAGCGCATCGGCTTTGTCTTCCAGCAGTTCAACCTGCTGCCCCGCACCACAGCCATCAAGCAGGTGGCGCTGCCGCTGATGTATGCCGGCCTCAGCCGGCGAGAGCGCATGGAGCGGGCTGAAGCAGCCCTACACGCCGTTGGCCTGGGCGACCGGATGGACCACCGCCCCGACGAACTGAGCGGCGGCCAACAGCAGCGGGTGGCCATCGCGCGGGCCCTGGCCACCCAGCCCAGCATCATCCTGGCCGACGAACCTACCGGAGCGCTGGACACACAGTCGGGCGAGGAGATCCTGAGATTGTTCCATACCCTCAACCAGCAAGGCATCACCGTGTTAGTGATCACCCACGATCCCGACATTGCCGACCATGCTCGGCGCAAGGTCTGGATACGCGACGGGTTGATTCAGCAACAGTAGGACGTCGAGGCTACCATGAACCTGACAGAGAGCTTTTTCACTGCACTGGACAGCATCACCGCCCACAAGCTGCGCTCCATACTGACCATGCTGGGCGTGATCATCGGTGTGGCCGCAGTGATCGCCTTGATGGCAATCGGCAATGGCGTCAGCGCGTCGATCACCGGTCAGATTTCCTCCATCGGCACGAATCTGATCTCGATCTCGCCCGACATGGAGAACAGCGGCGGCTATGCGCCGCTCAGCCTGGACGACGTAGAGGCGTTGTCCGACCCACTGAGAGCGCCGGCTGTCAGCCAGGTGACTGCCAGCGCCCAAGGCAGCCGTGAGGTCGTCAGCGGCGCCAACAGCATGGTGACGACGGTCTCCGGTGTCACCGCTAACTATCTGGCCGTCAGTGACCTGGATGAGTTCCAGGTGGGCGATGGCATCACCAGCAACGACCTGGACACGAAGGCGCGCGTGGCTGTGCTGGGCGCGAGCATTGCCGCCGATCTGTTCGACGGCCAGAATCCCACAGGCAAAGAGGTCAAGATCAACGGCGTCAACTATGAGGTGATCGGTGTGCTGACCGAGCAGGGGCAGACCCTGGTGGGAAACGCTGATGACAGCGTCTACGTGCCGCTCACCACCGCGCAAACGCGGCTCTATCCCGACCGCACCCGCAGCGGCCAGCGCGCCGTGAGCAGCATCACGGCTCAGGCTGTCAACGAGGAGCTGGCTGACGCTGCGGTCAGCCAGGTGACGGCAATCCTGCGCCAGCAGCACGGCCTGACGGCTGAGGACGAGGACGACTTCAACGTCTTCAGCCAGACAGCCTTGCTGGAGACGGTCAGCGCCGTCACCGCCACCTTGACCGCCTTTCTGGGCGCGATTGCCGCCATTTCGCTGTTGGTGGGCGGCATCGGCATCATGAATATCATGCTGGTCAGTGTCACCGAACGCACCCGGGAGATCGGTATCCGCAAGGCGATCGGCGCTTTGCGGCGGGATATCCTGGTCCAATTCCTGTTGGAGTCGGTGCTGGTTAGCCTGTTGGGAGGCCTCCTGGGCATTGCCTTCGGCTGGCTGCTGGCCGCGCTGGCAGGGTCTTTACTGGGTCTCTCGTCGGTTGTCGACATGGGCACCGTGCTGCTGGCCAGCGGCTTTGCCGCGGCGGTCGGCCTGGTCTTCGGCATCTA
>JACSRL010000385.1 GCA_014879765.1 Anaerolinea sp.
GGTCTGAACACCGCTCGCACATTCGACGATGATGTGCCGTATACCCCGGCCTGGCAGGAGAAGATCACCGGCGTACCCCGCGCCCAGATCATCACCGTCGCCCGCCAGTTCGCCGAGAATGCGGATAAAACTCACGGCAAGTCGATGATTATCATCGGCGCGGCGATGAACCACTGGTATCACATGGATATGAATTACCGGGGGGTCATCAATATGCTGATGATGTGCGGCTGCGTGGGCCAATCGGGCGGCGGCTGGTCGCATTACGTTGGCCAGGAGAAGCTGCGTCCGCAAACCGGCTGGACTGCGCTGGCGTTTGCGCTGGACTGGGTGCGTCCGCCCCGGCAGATGAACAGCACCAGCTTTTTCTACGCGCACACCGACCAGTGGCGCTACGAGAAGCTGGGCGTCAGCGAAATCCTCTCCCCACTGGCAGACAAGGCGGCCTATGGGGGCAGTCTGATCGACTACAACGTCCGGGCCGAGCGCATGGGCTGGTTGCCGAGTGCGCCGCAGTTGCAGACCAATTCCTTCCAGGTGGTGAAGGACGCTCAGGCGGCCGGCATGGATCCGAAGGACTATGTGGTCAAGTCGCTCCAGGACGGCAGCCTGAAGATGAGCTGCGAAGACCCGGACAATCCGCTGAACTGGCCCCGCAACCTGTTCGTGTGGCGCTCCAACCTGCTGGGCTCCAGCGGCAAAGGTCACGAATATTTCCTCAAGCATCTGCTGGGTACCAGCCACGGTGTGCAAGGCCGTGATCTGGGTACCGAAGATGCCAAGCCCGCAGAAGTCGAGTGGCATGACAAGGCGCCCGAGGGAAAGCTGGACCTGCTGGTCACGCTGGACTTCCGCATGAGCACCACCTGTCTGTATTCCGACATCGTGTTGCCCACGGCAACCTGGTACGAGAAGAACGACCTCAACACCAGTGACATGCACCCCTTCATTCATCCGCTGTCCACCGCTGTCGACCCGGCGTGGCAGTCCAGAAGCGATTGGGAAATCTACAAGGGCTTCGCCAAGGCCTACAGCGAAGTCTGTGTGGGGCACCTGGGCGTCGAAAGAGAGATGGTGCTGACGCCGCTGATGCACGACACGCCCTCCGAACTGGCACAGCCCTTCGACGTGAAGGACTGGAAGCGCGGCGAGTGTGACCTGATTCCGGGCAAGACTGCGCCAACAATGGCCGTGATCGAGCGCGACTATCCCAACACCTACAAGCGATTCACGGCGCTGGGACCGCTGATGGACAAGGTCGGCAACGGCGGCAAGGGCATCGCCTGGAACACCCAGGAAGAGGTCCGTCAGCTTGGCGAGCTCAATGGTCAGGTTCGCGCCGAGGGCGTGAGCAAGGGCATGGCAAAGATCGAGTCTGACATCGACGCCTGCGAGGTCATCCTCCAACTGGCGCCTGAAACCAACGGCCATGTGGCGGTCAAGGCCTGGGAGGCTTTGTCCAGGATCACCGGTCGCGACCACACCCATCTGGCGCTGCACCGCGAAGACGAGAAGATCCGCTTCCGCGACGTACAGGCGCAGCCGCGAAAGATCATCAGCTCGCCCACCTGGAGCGGACTGGAGAGCGAAAAGGTGTCTTACAACGCCGGCTATACCAACGTGCATGAGCTGATCCCATGGCGCACGCTCACCGGACGCCAGCACTTCTACCTGGATCATCCCTGGATGCTGGCCTTTGGTGAAGGGCTCTCGAGCTACCGGCCACCGGTGGATCTGAAGACGATTGAAGATGTGATGGACCGCAAGCCCAACGGCAACAAGGAAATCACACTGAACTTCATCACGCCGCACCAGAAGTGGGGCATTCACTCGACCTACACCGACAACCTGATGATGCTGACGCTCAATCGTGGCGGTCCGGTTATCTGGCTGAGCGAAGACGATGCCAAACGTGCCGGTATCCAGGACAACGACTGGGTGGAGCTGTTCAACACCAACGGCGCCATTGCGGCGCGAGCGGTGGTGAGCCAGCGCGTCAATCCGGGCATGGTCATGATGTACCACGCACAGGAGAAGATCATCAACACACCAGGCTCCGAGACGACCGGCCGGCGCGGCGGCATCCACAACTCTGTGACCCGGATCGTGACCAAGCCGACGCACATGATCGGCGGCTACGCACAGTTCAGCTACGGTTTCAACTACTACGGAACGATCGGCACCAACCGCGACGAGTTCGTGGTGGTCCGCAAGATGTCCACGATTGACTGGCTCGATGGCGAAGGCCCGGCTACCAAGCAAGCCTGAAGGAGAAGACCATGAAAGTTCGCGCTCAAATCGGCATGGTGCTGAATCTGGACAAGTGCATCGGATGCCACACCTGTTCAGTCACCTGCAAAAATGTCTGGACCAGCCGCAAAGGCATGGAGTACGCGTGGTTCAACAACGTTGAAACCAAGCCCGGCATCGGCTATCCCAAGGAGTGGGAAAACCAGGACAAATGGCAAGGCGGCTGGAAGCGCCTGTCCGACGGCTCGATCGAGCCGCGCCAGGGGGGCAAGTGGAAGTTGCTGATGCGCATCTTTTCCAACCCCAATCTGCCGCAGATTGATGACTACTACGAACCTTTCACGTTCGACTACGAGCACCTGCAGTCGGCGCCGGAATCCAAAGCTTCGCCCACGGCCCGGCCGCGCAGCCTGATCACCGGCCAGCGCATGGAGAAGATCGAATGGGGTCCGAACTGGGAAGAAATCCTGGGGGGCGAATTCTCCAAACGGAGCAAGGATGCCAATCTGGACAGTTTCGATCAGGTTCAGAAAGACATGGTCGGCCAGTTCGAAAACACGTTCATGATGTACCTGCCGCGCCTGTGCGAGCACTGCCTGAATCCGGCGTGTGTGGCATCTTGCCCGTCGGGTTCGATCTACAAGCGTGAAGACGATGGCATCGTGCTGATTGACCAGGACAAGTGCCGCGGCTGGCGAATGTGCGTGTCGGGATGCCCGTACAAGAAGATCTACTACAACTGGCAGACAGGCAAGGCTGAAAAGTGCATCTTCTGCTACCCGCGGATCGAAGCGGGCCAGCCGACGGTCTGTTCGGAGACCTGCGTGGGCCGCATCCGCTATCTGGGCGTGATCCTGTATGACGCAGACCGCATCCAGGAAGCCGCCAGCGTCGAAAGCGACAAGGACCTGTACCAGGCCCAACTCGACATCTTCCTGAACCCGAACGACCCCAAGGTCATCGAGCAGGCGCGCAAGGACGGCATTCCCGAGGCCTGGCTGGAGGGCGCCCGCAACAGCCCGGTCTACAAGATGGCTGTCGACTGGAAGGTGGCGCTGCCGCTGCATCCCGAGTACCGCACCTTGCCGATGGTCTGGTATGTGCCGCCGCTGTCGCCGATCACCTCGGCATCCAATGCCGGCCACATCGGCGTGAACGGCGAGATTCCCGACATCGCCCAGATGCGGATCCCCGTCCAGTACCTGGCAAATCTGCTGACTGCCGGTGACACGCAACCGGTGGTGCGTGCGCTCGAGCGCATGCTGGCCATGCGGGCCTACCAGCGCGCCAAACATGTGGACCTGACGCAGAACCTGGCGGTGCTGGAGCAGACCGGCCTGACGGTGGCAGAGGTGGAGGACATGTACCAGATCATGGCGATCGCCAATTACGAAGACCGCTTCGTGATCCCGACTTCGCACCGCGAATACGCCGAAAACGCCTTTGACCTGCGCGGTGGCTGCGGCTTCTCGTTTGGCAACGGCTGCTCGGACGGGGCCAGCGA
>JACSRL010000113.1 GCA_014879765.1 Anaerolinea sp.
AAGGCTACTCAACCAACGTTTGGCCAGACGCCTGGTTTCGATACGCCTCAGAAGGCTACTCAACCAACGGTTGGCCAGACGCCTGGTTTCGATACGCCTCAGAAGGCTACTCAACCAACGGTTGGCCAGACGCCTGGACAGTTATTCGTCAGGAAGGAGCTTCCCATGAACCACCGTTTCCCCGCCACCCTCTCCCTGGTCTTGGCCGTGGCACTGCTGCTGAGCTCCCTCGGCGCGGGCAGCGTCGCGGCTTCGGGCGACGCCCCTGCGGCCTGTCCGGCCCCAGCCAAGCCGCTGCCGGCCGGCCCGGTGGTGGTGCAGGGCTGGGTCATCAACCACCGCGAGCTGCCGGTGGACGGAACCCGCACCCCCGCGCCGCTGACCATCACAGCCTTCTCCTCCAGCGGCGCCACGGTCAGCGCGGCTGTGGGCAGCGACGGCTTCTTCCGGCTCACCCTGACGCCGGAGGTGTGGGATTTCCAGATGCAGTTGCCCGAGAGCTGGGATGGCATCGTGCCGCTGGCCCCCCGCGCCGGCCTGGCCAGCACCGGCTGCACCCCGCTGGCCGGCCGCAGCCAGCCCTATCTGATCCTCTTCAAGATCCGCCGCCTCTTCGACGTGACCGCGCTGAAATGGGAAGAGCTGGCCGGCGGGACGGTGCAGCCGGGCGCGGGCTGGCGCATCACCTTCCAGCCGGTGAACGATCCCTTCGCCGTGCAGCAGGTCCGAAGCACCGACGCCAACGGCGCGGCCACGGCCACGCTGACCCCTGGCGTCTGGAGAATCTACGAGACCACGCGCGGCGGCTGGACTCCGGTCACCCCCAGCGTGGTCAGCATCACGCTGGATCAGTACGCGCCGCCCGGCGCGCTGGATCCGGTGGTGTTCAAGAATCGTCAGTAAGACGCAGGACTGACAGTCCTGGCCCGTCTCCAGAGTGACTACCAACGCGACGGGCCTGTCGACGTGCAGACTCAGGACTGTCAGTCCTGCGCGTCAGGCATTCAACTCTCCCCGCAACAGACCCATGGACAGCGACGCGGGCCGGGACGTGCTGCTGGCCAGCGTCACGTGCTGGCCCGCGCTGGACGATTCCTCCACAGCCTGCATGATGTCCAAGACGTGAAAGGCCAGCTCGCCGCTGGCGCGGTGCGGCCGGCCGCTGGGGAGCGCCATGGCCAGGTCGGCCACGCCGATGCCGCGGCCCACCTGGTCGTCGAAGAGCAGCGGGACCTCGCTCCACTCGGCCGCGCCGGCCCGCCGCACCCGCACCACGCCGCCGAAGATGTTGGGGTCAGGCACAGAGAGCGTGCCTTCGGAGCCATAGATCTCGATGCGCGGCAGGTTGGCGTGCCAGACGTCGAAGCTGGTGATCAGCGTCGCTATCGGCCCGGCGGCAAAATCCAGCAGCGCGGCCACGTGGGTGGGCACCTCCACCGGCAGGCGGCGGCCAAAATGCTCGCGGCTGGTGGCGATGCGCTCAGGGAAGGAGGCGCGCGCCGAGCCGGCCACCCGCCGCACCGGCCCCAGCAGGTTGATCAGGCTGGTCAGGTAGTAGGGGCCCATGTCCAGCAGCGGGCCGCCGCCGGACTGATAGAAGAAATCAGGGTTGGGATGCCACGATTCCGGCCCGTGGCCCATCATAAAGGCCACCGCGGCCACCGGCTCGCCGATCCAGCCGTCGTCGATGAGCTTGCGGCAGGTCTGCTGGCCGCCGCCCAGGAAAGTGTCGGGCGCGCTGCCCACCCGCACCCCCTGCGCGGCCGCGGCCTCCATGACGCGCTGGCCATCGGCGCGGGTCACGGCCAGCGGCTTCTCGGTGTAGACATGTTTGCCGGCCGCGATGGCCGCCAGGCTGACCGCAGCGTGTACCTTGGGCACCGTCAGGTTGACCACGATCTGGATCGCCGGGTCAGCCAGCAGCGCATCGACGCTCAGGGCGCGCGGCAGGCCATGCTCAGCCGCCTGCTGGCGAGCCCGGTCGAGGTCGATGTCAGCCACCGCGTCCAGATCCAGGATCGGAAAAGCGCGGCAGCCGGCGACATAGGCAGCGAAGATCTTGCCGGCGCCGATCACACCCACCTTGACTCGATCAGGCATGGCCCAGCCCCTCCTGCACCAGGTAGCGATGGCTCTGCTCCACCGCGGCCAGCATGTCCGTGGCGCAGCGGTCCAGCTCGACGATCAGCCAACGCGCGCCGCTGGCGGCCGCGACGATGGCGGGAAAGTCCAGCGTGCCCTGCCCCACGGCGACCATGGGCGCATCGGCAGTTGCCGGGCCATCCTTGATGTGCAGCAGCGGCGCGCGGTCGCCCAGGCGCTGCACCACGGCCGCCGGATCGTGGCCCGCGGTCTGCACCCAGTAGGTGTCGATCTCGAAGCCCACGGCCGGGTCCAGGTGCTCCAGCATCACGTCGAAGGCCAGCCGCCCCTCGACCATCTGGAACTCCCACCAGTGATTGTGGTAGGCGAGCCCCAGGCCATGCTGGGCGGCCACCGGCGCGGCCTGATTGTACTGGTCGCAGATGTGGCGGATCTGGTCGATGGTCTTGAAGTCGTTGGGGCCGTGCATGGAGACCAGCCAGGAAAGCCCAAACTGGCGGGCATAGTCCAGCACCGGCTTCTGGTTTTTGCCCAGCGGCAGGGGAGTGTGGGCGGCAGGGATCTGCAGGCCCAGCTCGCGGAAAAGACTGGCTGCCCGCTTCAGAGTCGTGCCGGGGAGCTCAAAGGTGGTCTCCAGCGCGTTGTAGCCCATGGCCGCCAGGCGACGGATGGTGCCCTCGAAGTCACGGCCCGTCTGTTCGCGCACGGTGTAGATCTGCAAGGCAATCGGCAAGGTCATCAGATACTCCTTCGTATTGGCGGTAGAAACCAGGTTTTTCCTCGCAGACCAAGGCCATGGCGCCATGAAGGGCCGTTGTGCAGACGAAAGCCATGCCCGCACGAAAAAACCTGGCTTCTGAACGACTTTAGCGGTAGAAATCGATCCAGCCAACGGTGAAATTGGCGGGCGGCGAGGCGGCATAGGCCGGCGGGGAGATGACCTCGAAGACGCCATCGGCCGCTGCCGGCCGGGTCACCTCCATCCAGTAGGGCGATTCTGGGGTGATCGGGCTCTCCTGGCCCGCCTCGACGACGCTTTGCAGCACGGGCTGGTCGCCGCTACTGGGGACGGAGAGCTTGACAACCGCGTCGCCGAAGGCAAAGGTCAACTGCTCCAGGCCGGCCAGGTGCAAGCGCATCACCACCACAGACGGCAGCTTGCCATTCGCAGCCCTGACACCCGCGTTGCCGATGCCGCTGGCGCTCTGCACGTCCACCAGCAGCCGGTCGCCCTCGGCCGTGGCCGTCACCACGTTGTCAGTTTTGTCGGTGGCGATCTGAAACTCAGAAATTGCCGGCGCGGCCGCCGGCGGCGCCGCGCAGGCAACCAGGACGCCGCCGGTCAAGACCGTCACCAGCAGCACGCCCAATCGTGTGCGAAAATTGGCACGCGTCATTGCGTTACGCTCCTTTCAAAGAACAAATTGACACCCCGCGCCTGCCAGTCAGTATAGCCCCGCGCCGCGTCATCGTCAAAACTACGGAGCCGTCAACAGGGTTTACTGAAGGGCCGGATCATGCCGAGACATCAAACCTTTACTTGCACGCCTGACTACGTTAGCGTACAATGATACAACCATGGTAACTGCTCAGGCTCGGCATTAGAAACCGGGTTTTTGTCTTGCAGACCAAGGTCATGGCGCCATGA
>JACSRL010000462.1 GCA_014879765.1 Anaerolinea sp.
GTCACCCTGTCACCCTGTCACCCTGTCACCCTGTCACCCTGTCACCCTGTCACCCTGTCACCCTGTCACAACAGCCGCCCGGCGTAGATCGCCTTGCGGTGCTTGGCTTGCAGGGCGGGCCATTGGACGATGAAGAGGTCGGCGAAGGGGTAGACGAGGCGGCCGCTGGTGCTCATCTGCTGGACGCGCGAGGCGCTTTCCACGTAGATGATGACCGCGCCGAAGCATTTGCCCAACAGCGCGGCCGGCACGGCCAGCGCCGGGCCGTTGGCCAGCACAGCCTGCGGCCGCACCTGACGCAGGATGGGGAGGAGCTGCGCCAGGCTGCGCAGGGTGTGCCAGGCGGCCACCGGCAGCGAATCGGTGTGGCCTTGGACCTTGCTGCGCGGCCGGCCGGCGCGATAGACCGGCCCAGACAGCCGGATCTTGCCCTCGGAGAGCCGATCCTCGGCCGCGATCAAGTAATGATACTCGTGCTGCGGCCCCAGTTGGTCCAGCAGTTGCAGCATCTGTCGGGTGTGGCCACCCTCGCCCAGCACAACCAACACGCGCGTCATGGGCTTTCGTCGCTTTCCGGGCCACGGCGACGCGTCAGCCCGCGGCCGCGGGCCGGCGTCGGCGGGCCGGCCTCAGGCAGGGAGGCGGAGGGGTCCGACCAGAGGAATTCCGCCTGCCCCAGCACATCGTCGTGAGTCTCGTCGTCGTGGTCGGGGGGATCATCCCGGCCGGCCTGGCCGGCGGCCGCGGCCGTCAGGCCATACAGCCGGGCATAGGCGGCGCGATGGCGCCGCCAGGTGAAACGCTCGGCTGAGATGCGGGCGTTGGTGGCCAGACTCTCGGCCAGAAAGGGGCGGCTCAGCACCCGTTCGGTGGCCTGGGCCAGCGCATCGGCATCGCCCACCGGCGCCAACATGCCATCGACGCCGTCGTCCAGCAGCTCCGGAATGCCCCCCACGGCCGTGGCCACCACCACCGTGCCGCTGGCGGCCGCTTCCAGCAGCACCTGCGGCAGGCTGTCCTCGTCGGCGGTGCGCCAGACGACGCTGGCCTCGCGGATGGCATCCCGGCGCTGGCGTTCGGTCAAGGCCGGGCGGTAGGCGATGGCGTCGGCCACACCTAGCGCGCGGGCCAGCGCAAAGAGCTCAGCCGCCAACGGGCCACTGCCCACCAGCATCAGCCGCGCCTCCGGCATGCGCCGCCGAAGCTGCGCCAAGGCGTGCAGCGCCAGTTGCGGATCGGCGCGCGGCTCCAGCTCGTCCAGCCAGAACAGCAGCGGCGGCCAACTGGCGCGCGCCAGCAGCGGGTGCTCCTCCAGCGCCAGCAGATTGGGAATCACCGTGGCCCGCAGGCCATAGCGCTGCAATATCTCCTGGCTGTAGGTGGTGGTCACCGCCAGCCCGTCGACGCGGCGCAGCAGCCAGGTGACGCTGCGCCAGGAGCGCGTCACGAAGGAACGGGCCAGGCCGCCAGTGTAGGTGATGAGCACCCGCCGCCGGCCCAGCTTGCCGAAGAGCAGCGTCAACACCACCGGCAGATAGAAGCCCCACCCGCTGGCCGCGACCACGTGCAGCAGATCGCTGCGCGGCAAAACTGTCAACAGCCGCCAGCACACCAGCAACACCTGGACGAGGGGCAGCAGGTGGATGCCGACGCCGGGCAGCCGGCGCACGCCGGGCACATCGGTGTTGACCCGCTGCACCCAGGCGCCTTCCTCCTGCAACAGCCGGCAGAGCAGCTCCGTCTGGCCGCTCAGCTCGCCGGCGCGCGGGGGAAAGGGCCCTACCACGGCGATGCGCGCCCGGCGAAAGCCCAGGTCTGGCGTGGTCATGGCGTTCCCTCGGGGCTCTTAGAAGTTGGACTTTTTCCGAAAAGTCCAACTTCTCGCGCGCCTTCGCGCGCGTTTTCCTGCCACTCGGCGATGAAAAAACGCCGCTTGCCGGCCGGACCGGAGGGAATCTGCGGGACCAGCAGCAGCTCGACCACCGCCTCGCCGCGCAGCTCCCCCTCGATGCGCCGGCGCAGATAGGCTGTCGTCTGCTCCGCGCCCACGAACGGGCCCAGGCGTTGCGCTCCATTGGCAGCGTGTTGCTCGTCCGCGGGCAGATGGCCGAAGTCCCGCCCCGGCGCCAGGTAGATGACGATGTGGTCGGGCGCGGTCTGGCGCACCTGGAAGGCGTCGATGCCCGGCGTCTGGCGGAAGAGGGTGGTGAAAAACCACATCAGCAGGGCGCGGCCGCTGGGCAGCGTCAACTGATCGCTGCTGCGGCCAGCCACATGGGCCAACAGTGGCAGGCCGCGGCCACAGGGGCACGTCTCGCCGCTCAGGCTGCCCAGGTCGCCGATGGCATAGCGCACGAAGGGCATGGCCAGGTTGTTGAGATTGGTCAGCACGATCTGGCCCTCCTGCCCAGGCGGCGCAGGCTGGCCGGCGTCGTCCAGCACCTCCAGCAGCACAGCCTCAGCGTTGATGTGGTAGCCGGTCGAGTGGCCGCACTGAAAGGCCACGTCCATGCCGTCGCCGCCGTAGGCGTCATAGACCTGGCAGCGGAACTGGGCCTCGATCGCGGCCCGCTGGAAGGGGTGCAACAGCTCGCCGGTGGTCAGCACCGCCCGCAGCGGCAGATCGATGCCCCGCTCGGCCAGCGCCGTGGCCAGGCGATGCGCGGTGGCCGGATAGCTGCGCAACAGCCGCGGCCGGTAGTACACGATCTGCTCGATCACCGCGTCCAGGCGTTCATCATGGACGGCAAAGGCGGGGATGTGCAGCATCTGCGTCAGCCGCTGCTCCAGCGTCTGGCGCGCGCCCCCTTGCAACGAGCCGTGGGCGTGCTCCCCCATCAGATTGACGTAGCGCACCCCCTGGCGCAGGCCGGCCCAGGCCCAGCAGCGAAACATCACCGCCCAGCGCAGCCCCTTCTCGGCGCGCGTCATGGTGAAGCGAAAAGGCTCGCCGGTGGAGCCGCTGCTGGTGTAGGGGATCAGCTCGGCCAGGTCCACATCGCGCGCCAGCACCTGGTCGGGAAAGGCCGCGCGCAGGGTAGCCTTGTCCACCACCGGCAGGCGGCGCAGGTCGTCCAGGCTGCGGATCTCCTCCGGCCGCACGCCGGCCTCGCGCCAGAGGCGGCCGTAGAGCGGGGACTGGGCGAAGCTGTGGGCCGCCAGCCGGCGCAGCTTCTCCAGTTGCAGCGCCTGAAGCTGCTCCAGCGACCACCACTGGCTGCGTTCCAGCGCGGCCAGCGGCGCGCTCACGGGGGTGCGCTGGACGCGCTCCACCAGCGGCATGGCACCGCGGCGCAGCAACAGGCTGTAAAGCTGCTCGGTGGAGGGGGTCAAGGTGGTGTTGGTCCTTGGGTGTGATTGCACGGGCGCTCCCCGGCATGATCGGCGGTGGCGTCTGGCAGCTATTGTACCACGGCCTGGCAGGCGCGCCAAAAGGGTGTGTTCCAAGCGACTTCGGACGGCGCCGCACCGGCCGCGTCCTGCCAGCGAAGCCCTTTGCCGTCAAGAACCTGGCACAGCTTCAACCGGCCGGCTTTGCCGTCCGAAGTCTGGGACGTCGCCAGTCACACGGCCGCGGCAATTTGCCACTTTGTCGCTCCTGAGCAATAATGCCTCCGGCGGCCGCGGCGGCCGCGCCTTGGGACAATGGATGCATTGGCAGAGAGTAACTGCTCAACCGTAGGTGCCGGGCACTTGAATCACCGCTTGCAATGCGACACGTGAAGCCAATTCACGCTACGAAGTC
>JACSRL010000647.1 GCA_014879765.1 Anaerolinea sp.
TGACGCAGCCTGCATTGGTTGGCGCTTGACATCACGATGCCTCGACTGCCACCCCCGCTGGCAGCCGGTCCTCTGGGACGGGCTCCAGATTGGCCTCGACAACTCTGTCCAGGACGTGATCGAACTGGGCGCGGCTGCCCTGCCGGCCACGTCCCTCGATGTAGTCCAAAGTGCGCAGCGCCGCAACCTTCTCCGCTACCGCCAGGGTAACGAATTGATTGATCGACACCTTGTCGCGTTGCGCCAGCTCGCGTACTTGATGATGCAGCGACTCGGGAAGACGTAAATTCAATGCACTCATTTCAACACTCCGATCTCTCGCAGCAGTTCCAGAGGAGTCAACAAGCGCAGGCTAAATTGCTCAGCCCCGCGGAAATCCTGCTTGTTGAAGGTAACGATCGCATCGCTGCCGCTGGCGACAGCGACTTCCAGAACCATGGCGCCGAACCGACCTGCGCCGGTCAGCGGAAGAGCGCATAGGCGCCCGGCTGGTCGATGGTCGCCAGCACGTACCCCTCTTCTTCCGCGTACCAGCTATCCTCGACCAGCACAGGGGTTCCCGCTTCGATGCGATAGAGGCGCGGCGGGCGCTCGCTGGCCCCGGCGCAGCAGTCAGCCTGGATCTGCATCGTCAGTTCGGCGTTGCTCCACATTCCGCCCAGCGTGTACAGGCGACTGACGCCCATGAGTCCGCTCTGGCTGGCGCTCAGGTCCAGCGGCAGGGGGCTGTCGACGATCAGGAGATCGGCGGGCAGCGCGCTGCCCTGCTGGAAGACCTGCAACAGGCCGTCGTTGGATGCCAGGGTCAGCCTGGCTGGCTGGCCGGCAGGAGGAGACGCCGGCGCGTGCGGCAGTGCGTTGGCTGTGACGCCCACGTCCAACGGGAGGCAGTTGCCTGCTGCGGCGAAACAGACCAGCGGTTTGCCGGACAGCGGTTCTCCTTGATTCGAGCGATTCACCAGGGCGTCTACTGCGCTGGCGGCGAGCAGGTCCTGAAAGGCGGCGTCGTGCCAGCGCGCATCGACGGCCGAAGGATCAGGGTTGAACGGAATCATCCCCAGACTCAACGGGGCAAACGTCTGCCAGGTTACATCGGAGGGAAGCTGTGGGTGGGGCGGGGCGAACGCCTGCCAGGGCATAGCGGAGGGAAGCTGCGGGTTGGACGGGGCGAGCTGGCCCAACAAGAGTAGCGGTGCGGCCCCGGCATGTCCCGCTGAAGCGGAATACTCACACACGGCAAAGGTAGGTAAACAAATGGAGTCTTTCATTTCCAGTTCCAGCTTCAGTGGATCGGCCACCGCGGCCGTGCTGCTGATCGGGCGCGTCGCGCAGAGCCACGTGCTCTCATCCACCGCCTGGCGTACGTAGATGATGTCATCTTCATGGGCGCCCAGCACCCACAACTGCGGCTGTTCTGCCGTGATCTGACCCAGCCTGAGGGCACAACCCAGTGTCTTGTCCTCCAGCCAGACGCTCGACGCTGCTGCGACGCCGGTTGGTGTGGCCACTGTCACCGCAAAGGGAGCCACCCGCTCCACCTTGGAATCGGGATTATCCACCACAGCCTCAGGAATGCTCACCAATGCCGCGGGCCAGGTCGTCGAGACCGGCCCCGAGCGCGGCTGCTCGTGCGGCGGGAGGATCTCCCACTCGCCGTGGCGGCTGAAGCGCTGCACCACCGTCTGCCAGGCTGACTGCCCGGCTCGCTGCCATTGCAGCGTCTTCTCGCACTCCGGCGACCACAAAGCGGGAACGTCGCGCGCGCTCAGTTCGCTGGTGGTGTATTGATGATTCATGACGCTGGCGCCGGCGCTCTCCAGGGATCGGTCGGGTTGATGGACGGTGCAGGCGCGTTTCTGGCCATCGCTGCCCCGGTATTCGTCATACAGACCAAGCGCGTAGTGCCCCAGCTCATGGACGATCGTGCGGTAGCCATCCGATTCGCTCCAGCGGCTGCTGGGACCATTGATGCGCCTGGCATCCCAGAACGGTCCCAGTTGAATGCGGTAGCTGGCAGGCTCCAGGCGCTCTTCGATGCCTCCAATCGAAGCGTGCGGAACCTTGCTGTTGTTGGCCAGCACCTGGATATCCGCCTCCCACCAGTGTTCCCGACGGTCGACGATGCGCACCTGCCCCAGAGCCATCTGGCCGTCGGTCACGTCCCACAGGTAGGTGGAGGCGCGCTGCATGGCCAGTTTCAGGTCGTCCAGATAGGCTTGATCGGCGTCCCACTCGACCGAAACCAACAGATTGAACAGAATCAATGGCCGTTGCCGGCTGAGAGTGAGGGTATACGTCCCGCTGGCGTCCAGCGGAGCGATCACGGGCGCGCCGCTTTCATCCCACGCCAGGCTGTGCCAGAAAACCTGATATTTCCAGCCAGGCGGCTGGCCTGAAGCGGCAAAAGGCTGCAAGGGTGCGGCCAGCCAGCCGTGGGCGGGCCGCGTCGTTGTGAACAGCGCGGCCGGCGCCAGGGCCACCACCGCGTCTGCCCCTGCCAGGCGGGCCGTCAATCTGCCATCGGAGCCGGTGGTCAAGCTGCCGCCCAGCAGCGCATTGGGCAGCGGCCGGCCATCGGCGTAGATTGCCGCGCCCGGCGCTGGCTTGCCGTCCAGCATCACCATGAACGTGACGTCGCGGGCCGGCGCTGGCTTTTCATCCAGTGTCACCGCGAACGTGACGTCGCGGGCCGGCGCGGCCGGCGGCGGCGCGCCACAGGCGCTTGCCAGCAGGGCCAGCAGCAAGCCAGCGGCGACTGCCAGGGCCAGGCTGGCCCTGGCAGCCACAACGGAGGTGCGCCTCATCACAACGCTGGCGGGGTTACGCTCAGGGCGAAGGTGTTCTGGCCGGTGGTGCTGACGCGGATGGAGCGTCGATCTGTCGCCAACGTCGCGGCTGACAGCTTCTCCCAGGCTCCAAATCGGCGGATGAAGATCCCGACAGCTTCAGGGGCGGTGTTCGGGTCTTGATCGGTTGGCAGGTG
Organism: Anaerolinea sp.; assembly: GCA_014879765.1. Taxonomy (GTDB): domain Bacteria; phylum Chloroflexota; class Anaerolineae; order JAAEKA01; family JAAEKA01; genus JAAEKA01. The sequence goes on from JACSRL010000647.1 coordinate 2,984, forward strand.
GAACGTCAGATCCATCGGCGGCACAGCCGCGTTGGGCGCAGCCCGGACGATGAGATACCGGGAACCGGGCAGAAGGCGCAGTCCCAGGGGGGCGTTGTCCCTGGACGCGATGCAGACGCGCGTTGGGACGCTGGCCGTGGATGTGATCGTCGCCAGATCTGTCCCCTGCTCCAGCGAGAAGGCGAGCTGTGGCGTCAAAGTCACCACGACAAAATGCACCTCGGCCAGCGTGACGGTAGCTCCGGCCACATCGACCTCCACCGGCTGTTGAGCGTTGTCGCGCAGCGTTATCTGCTGTTCCTCCAGCACAACAGTGGCCACCCCCTGGATGAGCTGCGTTGCCGCGTCCGGTTGGAGATTTTCGATTTGCAGGGTAAACTCACTGCTGGCAGCCACCGGTTCGGCCAGATCGAACCCGGTGTAGCCTTCTCCGTGCCCGGTGCCGCCCTGCTCCCCAGCGCCGGCGAAACGGCCTTCCATCAGGCTGACGTGGATGCGCTTCTTGCCTGGCAGCGCAGCCAGCGGCAACTGCTTGGACTGCACGCCGAATGTCAATCCGTTGCTGCCGTCAGGTGTGATCAAGAGTTCGACATACTGCGATGGATCTGTTGTCGACATGAATCTTTCCTCCATGAAACGTAACTGCTCTGGTGCCAGGCACTTTTGAGGCGATTTGCAGACAGAATGTAACTGCTCAGCCGGCGGGTGCGAACACGTTGATTGAGTAGGCCGCCGTATCGAAATCAACGTGTTC
>JACSRL010000648.1 GCA_014879765.1 Anaerolinea sp.
CGCCCTTGACCTCCTTCAGCGGCTGGAAGGGGGAGTATTTCAGCAACCCCAACCTGCAAGGTCCTCCCGCCGCGGTGCAGGATGATCCCCAGATCAACTTCAACTGGGGCAACGGCGCGCCCGCTCCGGGCCTGCCTGCCGACAATTTCTCGGTGCGCTGGTCACGTCTGGCCCCCTTCGAGGAGGCCAACTATCGGTTCCAGGTCACTGTGCAGGGAGGCGTGCGTCTCTGGCTCGATGGCCGGCCGCTGATCGACAACTGGCAGAGCGGCGGGCTGCGCACCCTGGAGGCTGACAGCGGCCTGCTCAGCCGCGGCGATCACAGCCTGGTGGCGGAATATTTCAAGCAGAGCGGCGCCGGCCAGATCGCGCTGAGCTGGCAGCAGGTGCAGGCCCAGCCGCCTACGGCCATCATCGCCGGGCCGAACCAGGGGCTGGTGGGCCAGTCGCTGATTTTCAACGCGGCCAGCTCCACGGCCGCGGCTGGCCGCCGTATCGTGCGCTATGAATGGCGCTTTGGCGACGGCAGCGGCGCCGAGGGGATCGAGGTCACCAAGAGCTACGCGGCCGGCGGCGTCTTCGACGTGACGCTGGTGGTGACCGACGACGCCGGCCTGACCGGGGTGGCTGTGCAGCAGGTAGCCATCGCCGCGCCTACCGCCACCCCTACCCCCATCATCCCGCCGGCGGCCATCATCAGCGGCCCTTCGCAGGCGACGGCCGGCGTGGCCGTCACCTTCGACGGCAGCAGCTCCACCCCCATCGGCGGCATCACCGGCTACACCTGGAGCTTCGGCGACGGCGGCAGCGCGGCCGGCCCCACCGTCGACCATGTTTTCGCCCAGGCTGGCCAGTACGTGGTGACGCTGGCGGTGACCAACGCGGCCGGCCAGGCCAATCAGTCGACGCTGATGGTGCAGGTCAGCGCCGCGCCCCTGTCGCTGGAGGGTACGCTGTGGACCTTGCAGAACACGCTGCCCGGCGCGCCCATCACGCTTAGCTTCCAGCAAGGGACGGCCAGCGGCTCGACCGGCTGCAACACCTACACCGGCGCTTACACCGCTGCCGGCGGCGCGATCAGCTTCGGGCCGATGTCGCTGACCGGTCTGGTGTGCGATCCGGCCGTGATGGAGCAGGAGACCCTCTACCTGGCGCGGCTGCAGGTGGCCAACCGCTACGAGATCGAGAGCAGCCAACTGCGTCTTTTGGGCCAGCTCGGCGATGAGAGCTTCCGGCTGGTCTACACCGGGGTACGTCAATAAACCTGCGACATGGGCGGTGAAATCCCGCCGGTTCATGGAACCGGCGGGAGCGACAAGACCACACTTGTTCTGGCCGGTTCCGTGAACCGGCAGCGTGACTCAGCAGCACCTGGAGGCTTGATGATCCATCTCTCGAAGTGGATGCGCATGGTGGGCCGTTTTCTGCTGGTCTGGGCTGTGGACGCCGTTTCCCTGATCATCACCGCGGCGCTGCTGCCCGGCATGGCCTTCGTGGCGGGCGCGGGGCGGCCGGCCTGGCTGGTGGCGCTGGTTGCCGCCCTGACGCTGGGCCTGGTCAATTTCAGCATCCGGCCGCTGCTGATGCTGGCCGCGCGCCCCTTTGGGCTGATCGCCACCCTGATCGTGGGCTTCTTGGTCAACGCGCTGGCCCTGCTGCTCACCGCGGCCCTGTTGCCCGGTTTCCTGTTGACAGGGATCTTTCCGGCCATCGTCGGCGGCATCGTCCTGGCGGCTGTCAACACCGTGCTGACCGGCCTGCTCACCCTGGACGACGCCGATTCCTTCTACGAACAGCGCATCCTGCGCCTGGCGCAGCAAAGCCCCTTTGCGGCCGCGTCCAGCCAGGAGCGCGGCCTGCTGATGCTGGAAATCGACGGCGTCAGCTATCGCCATCTGGAGCAGGCGGTGGCGCTGGGCTTCATGCCAACCTTGCGCCACCTGATCGAAGCTGAGGGCTATCAACTGACCCGCATCGACTGCGGGCTGCCGGCTCAGACCTCCGCCTGCCAGGCGGGCATCCTCTTCGGCAACAACTACGACATTCCCGCTTTTCGCTGGTTCGACAAGCGCCAGCAGAAGCTCTACGTCTCGCACAGCGACAGCGTCGAGCTGAACCAGCGCCATTCCAACGGCCAGGGCCTGGTGCGCGGCGGCTCCAGCATCAACAACATGTTCGACGGCGACGCCGAGAAGGCGCTGATGACCCTCTCCCGGCTGCGCGCCAGCAGTCCTGAGGAGGGCAAGCGCCGGGCCGAGGATGTTTCGCTGTTGATGCTCAACCCCTACTTCTTCACCCGCACCATCGCGCTCTTTCTGGGCGAGGCGGCGCTGGACGTTTGGCAGGCTTTCTGGCAGCGCTGGCGCGGCATCTGGCCGCGGCTCAACCGGCTGAAGAAGGGCTATCCCTTCAAGCGCGCCGCAACGACCGTCTTCCTGCGCGAGGCGGCCCACAACCTGGTGGCGCTGGACATGATGCGCGGCAGCCCAGCCATCTACACCACCTTTGCCGGCTACGACAAGGTGGCCCACCACTCCGGCCCCTGGACGCGCGACGCCTTCGCCGTGCTGCGGCGCTACGATCGCGAGGTGGCGCAACTGCGCGACCTCGCCCGCCGCCACGCCCCGCGACCCTACGAGCTGATCCTGCTCTCCGATCATGGCCAGTCCTTCGGCGCTACCTTCTTGCAGCGCTACGGTTTCGACCTCAAGGGCTTCATCCAGCAGCAGATGCCGCAGGGGACCTCCGTGGCGCAGAGCTGGGGCGGGGACGACGGCCTGTCCAACGTGGCCGCCATCGGCGTCGAGCTGCAAAACGCGCAGGCGTTGGGCTTGGGCGGCCGGGCCGGTCGGGCCGCCGCCAGCGAGCTGGCTGAATTGGCCGAGCCGGAGGTTCAGTCGAAGCAGCAGGCAGCAGGGCCGGGCGAGGTCGACGACGCGCAGGCCGCGGCCGATGCTGACGTGATCGTCTGCGCCACCGGCAACCTGGCGCACGTCTATTTTGACTTTACGCCGGATAAAGTGACCCTCAGCCAGATCGAGGCCGCCTATCCCGGCCTGGTGGACGCGCTGCTGCAGCACGAGGGGGTCGGCTTTGTGGTGGGCTATGCCGATGACGGCGCGCCCGTAGTGATCGGCAAGCAGGGCCGGCGGGATCTGGTCAGCGGCGAGATCAGCGGCGCGGATCCGCTGGCGCCCTTCGCCGTCGGCAGCCAGCCGCCGGAAAACCGGCGCTCGCGCGGGGCTGGCCTGGCCGGCCAGAACTCGCTGGAGGTGCGGGCCTGGCAGGTGCGGCGCATGGCCGAGTTTCCCTCGGCCGGCGATCTGATCGTCAACGGCGCGCTCTATCCCGATGGCACCGTGGCAGCCTTCGAAGAGCTGATCGGCAGCCACGGCGGGCTGGGCGGCGAGCAGACCGATGCCTTTCTGCTGCATCCGCCGGATATGCCGGCCCCGGAGACACGCAACTCCGAGGACTTCTTCCACCTGTTGAACGCGCGGCGTCACGCATCCGCGACGGAAAAGTGAACGGCCGCGCGGCGCTCGACCGAGCTGTGATCGCTGATGACGGCCTGGTGACGCTGTGGTGCGGGGCGTGTGTTATCCTGCATTGATTCATCGTAACTATTCAGCCGTAGGTGCCGGGCACTTCGCGTAGCATCACCGCTTGCAATGCGACACGTGAAGCCAATTCACACTACGAAGTCAAGCGCAAGTGCCCGGCACCTGAACA
>JACSRL010000650.1 GCA_014879765.1 Anaerolinea sp.
TGGTGGCCAACGATCTGGTCAACGTGCGCGCCGGGCCTGGCGCCCAATACCCCGTCGTCGCCGTGCTGCCGGCCGGAACGCGTCTCTCCCTGACAGGCCGCAGCGCGGACAGCAGTTGGCTGTTTGTCTGCTGCGTCAACGGCCAGTCCGTCTGGCTGGCCCAGTTCCTGATCCAGCCGGAGGCCAGCATCGACGAGCTGCCGATCCAGCCGGCGCCCAACACAGGATAACGCATGGAACTTCGCCAATATTTCAACACCCTGCGCAAGTGGTTCTGGCTGATCGCGCTGGCCACCCTGGTGGCCGCGGCCTCCAGCTTTCTGGCCACGCGCCAGCAGCCGCCCAACTACAGCTCCAAGACCACGCTGATCGTGGGCAGCACCATCGAGAACCCCAACCCCAGCGGCAACGATATCTGGCTGGGCCAGCAGTTGGCGCAGACCTACGCCGAGCTGGCCAAGCGGGATGTGATCAAGCTGGCCACCATGCAGGCGCTGGGCCTGAGCTGGCTGCCCAAATATACGGTCACCCTGGTGCCCAACACCCAACTGTTGGAGATCAACGTGGTCGATGCCAGCCCGGAGCGCGCCCAGGCCGTGGCGCAGGAGCTGGCCCACCAGTTGATCGAGCAAAGCCCCAGCGCGCCTGAGCTGGAGCAGCGCGATCGCCAGGCCTTTGTCAACCGGCAACTGCAAGATCTGGAGACCAACATCGACGCCACCCGCGCCCGCATCCAGGAGCTGCAAGACCAGTTGGCCGGCATGTTCAGCGCCCGCCAGATCGCCGACACCCAGGCCCAGATCGCCGGCCTCGAACAGAAGCTGGCCAGCTACCAGGCCAACTACGCCTCGCTGCTGACCTTCGTGGAGGGGGGCGTCAACCGCATTCGCGTGGTGGAGCCGGCTTCGCTCCCCGTCACGCCCATCGGCCCCAACAAGGCCTTGACCATCCTGCTGGCCGCGGCCATCGGCCTGGCGCTGGCCGTGGGCGCCGCCTTTCTGCTGGACTATCTGGACGACACCATCAAGAGCCCGGAGGACGTCCAATCCTCGACCCAACTGGCCACCCTGGGCGCCATCGCCCGCATCGAAGGGGAGACCGTGGCCGAGAAGCTGGTGACCATCGCCCAGCCCAAGTCGCCCAATGCCGAGGCCTACCGCATTCTGCGCACCAACCTGCTCTTCTCGGCCGTGGACAACCCGCCGCGCACCCTGTTGATCACCAGCGCCAACCCTGGCGAGGGCAAGACCACCACCCTGGCCAACCTGGGGGTGGTGATGGCGCAGCAGGGCCAGCGGGTGGTGCTGCTCGACTGTGACCTGCGCCGGCCCACGCTGCACCGGTTATTCCAAACGGCCAACAACGCCGGCCTGACCAACGCGCTGCTGCACGAGCAGCCGGGCGCGTTGTCCTACTTGTTGCCCACCGGCGTGGAAAACCTGAGCCTGCTCCCCACCGGGCCGCTGCCCCCCAACCCGGCCGAGCTGCTGGGTTCGGCGCGCTTCGGCGAGCTGCTCAACGAGCTGCAACGCCATGCCGACGTGATCCTGCTGGACAGCCCGCCCGCGCTGGCCGTCACCGATGCGCCGGTGCTGGCCCGCCAGGTGGACGGCGTGCTGCTGGTGGTGGATGCCGGCGCCACCCGGCGGCAATGGGCCGCCAGCGCCCGGGAGACCCTCAGCAAGGTGGGGGCCAAGCTGTTGGGCGTGGCGCTCAACCGCCTCAATCCGGGCAGCAGCGGCTATTATTACTATTATCATTACTACTACAGCGACGAGGGCGGCGACGCGGCCGGCGGCAAACGCCGCCGCACGCCGCGCGGCCTGGGCCGCCGGCTGCCGCGCCTGAGCCGCACCTAGCCGCGCGGCCGGTCTTCCGGCCGCGCCGTGAACGACGCAGCGGCTGAATTTGTCCCCTGCCCTGCCCTGGCATACAATGGCAACGGCTTAGAGCTTCAGAGAAACCGGGTTTTTGTCTCACAGACCAAGATCATGGCCGCACGAGAAAAACCCGGTTTCTGAGCAGTTGGTTTCTAACTGGCACGCTGATTGGCGGTCGTAAGGAGCGCCAGCGGCGGGAATGGCACTCAGTGGAGGGCCAGATTTTTCTGGCTCAGTGGTCGGATCTGCGAAGGGGTTCGGTTTATGAGCATCGACACGTCAAGCCCGCGCCCATCCCGTGTGGGCCTCAAAAAACCCAGTGCTCGCATCAGTCTGCCCAGCCTGCGCCTGCAAACCTCCGAGCGCAAGCTGCTGTTGATCACCATGGACCTGCTGCTGGTCAGCCTGGCCCTGGTCGGCTCGCTGCTGGTCGGGTGGGAGCAACCGATCACAGCGCCGCTGTTGATCGCATCCTTCAAGTGGTTTCTAACCTTGGGGGTGGTCTGGGCGTTGGTCGCGCTCTTTTTCGACCTGTATGACCTGGCGCGTTCAGCCAGCACCATGACCATCGTGCGCAGCGCCAGCCTGGCGGCCGTGGTCACCGCGCTGATCTACTCGCTGATCCCCAACCTGACGCCATCGCTGCTGGCCCGGAGCCAGGTCTTCGTCTTCGCCGGCCTGGCCTGGCTGGGCATCGTCGCCTGGCGGGTGGCCTATGCGCTCTTCTTCGTGCAGCCCCACTTTCGCCAGCGCGCGCTGGTGATCGGCGCCGGCTGGGCCGGCCGCACCCTGGCGGCCGCCATGCAGATCGCGCCGCACGACGCCAACCCCTACCGCGGCACCGGCTATGAGTTGGTCGGCTTCATCGACGACGATCCCAAGCTGGGCGGCAGCCTGGTCGCCGGCATCCCGGTGCTGGGCGGCGCGCAGTCCTTGGTGCCCCTGGCCCAGGCCCTGAAAATCAACGAGGTGATCCTGGCCATCACCCATCGTCACGCCATCGACCAGACGCTGTTCGACGATCTGCTGCGCTGTCAGGAGCTGGGCATCCAGCTCTGCACCATGGCTGACCTGTATGAACGGCTGCTGAACCGGGTGCCGGTGCAGCACGTGGGCCGCGATCTGTCCATGGCGCTGCCCTTCGGCCGTTCAGGCTATCACCGTCTTTTCAACGTCATCAAGCGTCTGATCGACCTGGCGGCCGGTCTGTTGGGTCTGGCAGCGCTGGCCGCGGTGGCGCTGCCGGCGGCGGTCGCCAACCAGCTCTGTTGCCCAGGCCCCCTGTTCTACAGCCAGGAGCGGGTGGGGCGGGGCGGCGGCGTCTTCCGCATCTTCAAGTTCCGCACCATGATCCCCAACGCTGAGGCGCAGAGCGGCGCGGTCTGGGCCGCGCACAAGGATCCGCGCATCACGCCGGTGGGGCGCTTCCTGCGCCGCACCGGCGTGATGCGCGGCGAGATGAGCCTGATCGGCCCCCGGCCGGAGCGGCCTGAGTTCGTCCAGCAACTAGCTGCCACCATCCCCTTCTACCGCGCCCGCCACGCCGTGCGGCCCGGCCTCACCGGCTGGGCGCAGGTGCAGTATCACTACGGCAGCTCGGTGGATGACGCGCAGATCAAGCTGGAATATGATCTCTACTACGTCAAGTACGCCAGCTTCCTGCTGGACCTGCGCATCGTCCTGCAGACGATCCCGGTGATGCTGCTCTTCCGCGGACGCTGAGCCCCCCGCCGGTCGAGTAGGCCGCCGTATCGAGACCCGTTGGTCGAGTAGGCTGCCGTATCGAGACCCGTTGGTCGAGTAGGCCGCCGTATCGAGACCCGTTGGTCGAGTAGGCCGCCGTAT
>JACSRL010000639.1 GCA_014879765.1 Anaerolinea sp.
GCTGGCCGGGTCGGGGGTGTTGGGATGGAAGCTCTTGCCCACCAGCCGGTTGAGGCTGTCGTAGTGGAAACAGGTCATCACGTTGTGCGCATCGCGCTGCTTGCGCAGATTGCCCCCTGCATCCCAGCGATAGAGCCATACACCCATATCCGGGTCGTTCATGCCGACTTTCTGACCCGATAGATCGCTGGCGTAGACGATCTCGGTAGTGTTGTTGGCGTTGTCCGTCACCGTGAGCAGACGATTGGCTGCGTCATAGGTGTAACGCGTGCGCATCTCGCTGCCCCAGGTGGGCGCCGACGCACCCACCGGCCACGAGCCGGTGCTCTCTGACACTACTGCCAGATTGCCGAAGGGATCGAAAGCCTGGCGCACAAAACGACGGTTCGCATCGATCTGATAGACCACGGACCGTGGTGTGCTGAACGGCGGATCGCCTGAGTTATGTTCAATGCCATAGCGGGTCTCGCGGATCGCACCGCTGGGCTCTTTCACCTTGATGACCCGCCCCAACTCATCATAGGTCGTCTCTGTGCCAGCGACGTCCCAGTTCGGCCCCAGATAGTTGCCCAACGTCCCTGATGTAAGGTAAGGGAGGTTCGCTTTGGCCACAGCCCCGTGCGCATTGTAGCCGGTGCTGGCAACCAACCGCTGACCCGTGTACTCGCTCTCGTTTTGTGCCTGGATCACCCGCCCCAGGCCGTCGTAGAAGGTGTAGCTGTCCAGATAGCTGGCAGGATTGCCGCCGCCCAAATCATCTCGCTGGCGTTTCTGCACCCTGAACGGCGCGTTGGCGCTGCTGTAGGGTGTGTAGATGGCGATCTCGGTTGCGCCGTGGCCCTGATCCCTGAAGTCGCCTGGCCGCCAGATATGGGTCAGCCCTCCCCACACATCATAGGCAAAGCTGGATAGGGCGTTGTTGGCGTCGGTCACATCCTCGGGCAGGCCGAAGTAGCGGTCGCTGATCGGCTGACCGTTGCCATCGAAGGCTGCCGACCCCGCCGTAGTCGTGCAGCCGCTGCTGGTCGAACCGGGCACGCCGTAGTAGCGCGTCTTCGCTGCGTGTCCCAGTGCATTCTTGACGCACACCGGGAACGCCTGAAACCCGCTGTCGTAGAAGGTCTCTGTCACTTGGTTCAGACCATCCTTGACCCGCAACAGATTGCCGGTGGTCAGGTCATAGTCATAGTTGGCTACGATGAAGCTGCTGCCTTCCTGATGGCGATACAACAGGCCGCGCACCGGAGGAGTTTCGTGGCTCATGGTTTGATCGTAGTAGTATAGCGTCTGGCTGTCGATGCGTCCACCCGCGGCTCCCGCCCAAAGGTGATAACGTTCAGTGCGGGCCGGCTTGTTGACGATGTACACCGGGTTTGTCGGCGGCGAGCTGTTCCACACGCTGAAGTTGGGGTAGTACCACAGGTAGGTCGTGCGCGCCGGGTTGGCCTGCCATCCTGCGCCTGAAGTGAGCGGCAAAACTTCCTCTATCTTGGTGACGCTGCCGAATTGCCGTCCGTTCTGCCGGCTGGGTTCATAATACAGCTTTTTCTGCAACAACCGCTGCCCTTGCGCATACTCCTCCACCGTAGCCAGCCGTGGAAAGGCATGCTGCGTGGCGTCAGAGCCAATCGTCCAATAGCCCAGATCCCAGGTGTTGATCGTCCTGGTCAACTCAGAGCCACTCTCGCCCGCATAGGTCGTGACCCGGTCGATCTTGCCCTTGCACTGCTCGTCCACCTGGTTGAACAAGGTCACGGTTTTGCGGATCGGAGCGGAAACACCGGGCGTGTAGAAACGCTCGGTGACCGTGCCAAAACCATAGAATTGCCAGAACGGCAGGTTGGGATTGTCGGGATTCAGGTTGACATAGGTGCCATTCTCGTAAGCATAGGTCTGGCGCGAGCTCGCAGCGCCCGGAAAACTCGCCACGGTTCGTTCCTTCACCACGATTCGTCCCTGGTCCGCTCCGGCGCCGCCGCAGGCCAGCGTGGTCGATACCGAGCTGCAGCCCATGTGTTGTTGCACCACGCTGACGCTGCTGCCAAGCCAGCTAGTGGCCGACTTCATCGGCTCGATCATCGGCCATGAGCCGCCTCCTACCGTGAGATATGACTCATAGCCAAACTCCACCCACGGCGGATTGGGCGCCGTCGAATTCAGACGATCGTGCTCGGTGATTTTGATCAATTGCGCATGATCCAGGTTTCCAGATGTCCCAGTACACGCATTGCCGTAACACAGGCTGGTGCTGTAGATGCGCAGCGTGTTCCAAGAGTCACTGCTGTTGACGCGCACCTGTACTTTGATCTGATCCACCAGATGATCCGACACGATCCACTGCTGGTCGCAATCGGATAAAGAGGTGAAGGAGAAACCTACGGGTGTGTCCGAGCGATGGCCGCCTGGCCCACCGGGGGTATAGTAGGTGATCTGGGCGTTGCTCCGTCCATTGTTGTACGTAATGGCTTCCAGGCGCGTGTCGATCACGTAGCTTCGAGCAGCTTCATGGGTCGCACCTTGATGGATTACCTGACACAGTTGGTTGATGCCAGAACCGGCGGCAATGTTGCGGGTGCTGTGCGCATAGGTTAAGTCCCACCCTGGGCCTGCCGGCGGTTGAACGCTCTCCAGGTTCCAGCGATAGGGTCGCAGCACGGCAGCGCCGCAGTCTTGGCCATTCCCTGAAACCACGCAGGCGTTGCCCTCCGAGCAAATCGGGTTGCCGGTCCAATGAACGGCGGTCTTGCCATAGTCAGAAGGCAGGCCGTTGCTGCTTGTCATGCTGCCAAAGAGATAGACTGTGCCATCTGGCGTGCGCACCCTCCATTGCGGCGTGTCTTGTGCTCGCAGTGAAACCTTGCCCAGATATCCCGTTGCACAACTGCCATACATGAACTCCTGCCCAAATTCCGCATTGATGCTGCCATGGGTTATCTGCAAGAAGCTCTCTGGCACGGTATGCCATTCATCCCCCGAACCAGAATGTACCAACCGATAGCTTCCTCCCGCAAAGTCCAGAAAGTAGCGATCATAGTTGTCGCGCGTGATGGCCCCTCCGCCCTGCAGCGACCAGCCGAGCCCAAACGGCCCCGCCTGCCCATAGCGATAGCTTGAATTCATCGTGGCCGACAGCATCTGATTGACTGCCTCGCTGCTGTAGCTGAGCGCCAGGGTTGGAGCGTTGCCGCCCGGCGCCGGCGGCAGATCCAAGGGATAGGCAAAGCTGCTGGCGCCCGTCCACAGGCTGGTGCTCAGCCCCAGCACCTGCGGCTGCAGCATTCCCTTCAGCCTGTCCTGCACCTGCTCCACTTCGGCAATGGCAAACAGGGTCAGATGATCGATGTCCACCCACAAGCGGCGCTGCCTGAAATCGATCGCGTTGGGCAGACGCACCCAGGTTTCTGCTGGCTCGTCGTAGTAGAACACAGCCAGCCCCCCCGACGAGGCGCCCACGAACTCGTCGGCGCGATGAAAAATGGAGAGTCGTACAGTCCGATCAAACCTGGTGACGGGCTGGCCGGCCTGATCACGGGCTTCCAGTTGGAACGCAGCGACGAGAGCTGGCAGAGGCTTGGGCGCGCCGCTGCTGGTCGCGTACGAAAACTCGACATTCCTGTCGACTGCGCCAGGAGGCACGCGCAGATCCACCCGTCCATCCTCCGACCGCAGCCAGCCACCCTCGCCCGGCGTCGCCCACACCCGGTTCTGTCGCGGCGGCGCG
>JACSRL010000163.1 GCA_014879765.1 Anaerolinea sp.
ACTCATCAACAATGCGTCGGATCTGCGCCGTTGAAATATCTGCTTGCTCAGTCTTGGAGTAGATCGTTATCAACACAATGTTGACAGTGGTTCGCAAGTAGTAGATGATTCGGTACCCGCCGCGTTTGCCTTTAGCGCTATCTTGATTCGATACACGCACTTTGAACAGCGTGTACCCTACCCCCGGAATCTGGTCACCAAGTATCTCTCCGGCCTGTAACGCCCTGATAACGGGGGCTACGTCATCGCGGATGTGCCGATACTTCTTGGCCAGAGTGCGAAGATTGCGCTTGAACTCCGGAGTGAATTGTACATCAACCATCTTGTATCGCCATTCAGGCTTCGATCCCGGTCCATAGTTCACTTACCGGCAAGGTTTCTCCCCGCAACGTCTCCTGCCAGCCCTGCCGAAAACTCTCTTCGGCTGGCTTCAGAGCAACGCCCTGGCGAAACAGATGGATCATCTCCAACAGCAATGGCAAGTATTCATCGGGCGTCTGCGCCACTTCCTGGCGGATCCGATCTATATAGGTAGTGTGATAGGTCGTCATTTTCTCTGTTCCTTGCTTCGACAGACGATTACGTCCATTGTGCGCCACATCGACCTCTTTTGTCAAGTGGTTTTGTTGGCCACTAATCCCGCCTCACTTCCTCGTCGCCATAGGGTCGTACAAGCTGTAGTGCGTCAGTCCCGGGTGGCTGTCGGTACTGGTGCGTAGCGACGCATCTTCGTGGCGCCGGAGCGTGAACACAGCCTGGTTCATCTGCATCGCCTTCACCATCCACGCCGGGGTGAAGACCTCCCCATGGTCGGCGACTTGCTGCCTGGATTTGATCGCGTTCATGGGGCGACCGGTTACAGGCGGGGGTTCTGTGTGGTCATTGCGGCCGAACGAAAAGCGTCACCTGCGCCGCAGCGTCCGAGCCTCACGTTACGCACACAACCGCCGCCGCTGCGGTGTCAGGTGGACGTGGTGTTAGGCCAGGCCCCAAGCACCAGCCCCACACAACGATGAAAGCGGCGCATGACGCCGAACCGTGCTCATGACCCCGCTCTGCGACGAGCCGCAGCAACGCTATACCAATGCGATATACAACCTGCGCCCCAACGCGGCGGCCGCCTTCTCCAGTGTTGCCACCGTGGCCGATTCAGTGTCAGAATCGAGCAACCTATCCACCGCCGCTCGACTGGTGCTCATCCGGCGCGCCATTTCCGCCTTCGATAACTGCTGTTCAGCCATCAATTTGCTGATCTGGAATGCCAGCACCCGCTTGGCGGCCACAGCCTCGGCTTCCACCAAGCGGCCTTCTTCCAGCAGAAAATCGTCCAGGCTGCTACCCAAATGTTGCTCGTTCATGGTCCCTCATGTAACGCCCGCAGGCGTTGTCTTGCAAGTTGCAGGTCTTGCAGCGGCAGCTTCTGCGACTTCTTGATCAAGCCATGCAGCAAGACCATCGTATCCTCTTCCACCGTGACGATGACGCGTGCAATGCGGTCATCCAGTCGGATGCGCACTTCCCACAGACCAGGCTCCAGTTTGCGGATCAGGGGCATCCCCAGCGGCCAACCGTACTGGGCCGTTTTCAGGTCATCGCCGATGGTCTTCCGTTCCTCCGCTGGCAGCGCCTTGAGCCATTCGCGCACCGGCTCGTTACCGGCGGCGGCTGTGCGGTAGAAACGCACCTGTAAGCGCGGTTCAGCATTCATGGATACAGTGTATCATAATTAGTACGTTTTGCCAAGGGGGAAAACAGAGTCAAAACCATGAAGAACATTGCGGTCTACTTCGATGTTTCAACGGCGAGTCGTGGGTTTTCTGGTGGTTGACCCACGATGTTCCGCTTGGATGCCTAACTACTGATTCGCGGGAATGCTCGTCGTCATATCCCGCCACGCCGCTATTGCGCTTTTTGTCCCTCTGGCGGGGGATAGGCGGAATGCTTGCCGTGGTCTTCGTTGCTGCGATTATATCTCCATACTTCAGCCTCCGTCAAACGCCAATGAGCACGAAGCCTCACTCCAAGAATCTGCACGGACAGATGGATGCCGCCATCCGCCTCCGGCGCACGACTGACCTGCAAGAGCGGTTGCGCAGCCCTGGTCGGCAGGGCTGCGGCCGCTGGCTACTCGTAGCGGAAGCGTTTGACGCCGATGAAGAAGAACAGGGCGGCTGAGGCCAGCATATAGCCGATGGCCGGCAGGATGGCGCCGAAATCCCGGCCGCGCGCGGCCAGATCGGTCAGCGCCTGCATGGCCCAGGTCATGGGGATGACGTGGACGATCTGCTGCACGACGGGCGGGAAGAACTCCAGCGGCCAGAAGGCGCCGCTCAACATGCCGAAGACCATGCCCAGCATGATGCTCAGCCCCATAGCCTGGTTCTCGGTCTTGACGAACGCGCCCAGCATGACGCCCATGGCCACCGATGACAGGCCAAAGGCCAGCAGCACCCCCAGCACTGCCAGCGGCGGGCCCCAGACGACGTTCAACACCAGCGCGCCGAAGCCCACCAGCAAGAGCATCTGCACGATGCCCAGGCCGTACTGGCCGACTACCGTGCCCAGGAGATACTCCGTCGTGCTGGTTGGCGTGGCCAGCAGCCGCTTCAGCGTGCCCGTGACCCGTTCGCTGGCCATCAGCCCCGCGGTGCCCAGCAGGGGAATGAAGACCCAGACCAGCATCTGCCCGGCCGAGCCCTGCATCGCGGCGCTGTATTCCTCGCGCTCCTTCTGGACGGCGGCCACGGCCGTCAGGCGCGCTGGCGCCGTGGCCAGCAGGCTCTGGGCGGCGGTCAGGCTGGCGTCGAAGTAGGCCGTGCGTTCAGCCTCGTCAGTGAAGGGGCGCACCTGCTCGGCCGCGGCCACGCTGCTGTTGGCCGCGGCCAGCGCACGGCCGACCTGAGCGGCCGCGGCCTCGATGGCCTGCTGCGCGGCCACGCTGTTGATGTTGGCCGGCTCCAGTTGCAGATCCAACTCCACCGGCTGGCCAGCGCGCAGGCTGGCCTCGAAGCCGGCCGGGATGGTCAACATCGCCGGCGCGTCGCCGTCGTCGAACTGCGCGGCTGCGGCCGCGGCCTCCAGCGTCTGCGGGCGAACGCTGCCGCTGTCGGCCAGCGCCTGCACCAGGTCGTTGCTGAGTGCGCCGCCATCCTGGTTGACCACCAGCACCGCGATGCGGTTGTCGCGGTTGACCTGGCTGCTGACAAAGCCGGAGACCACCACGGTGAAGATCACCGGCAGGACGATGAAGAAGAGCAGCTCCGATGGGCTGGCAAAGCGGAGCAGGGTATCTTTGCGGGCGATGTTCAGGATACGGTTCACGGTGTCACCTCTGTAAGAAGCCTTTGCGGTTGAACAGCACGATGGAGACGCCCAGCAGCACGACGCCCATCAGCAGCAGCGCGGCGATGTCCGGGGCCAGGTCGGCCAGATCGCCGCCGCGCGCCAGGGTGGTGAAGCCCGCCATGGCCCAGGCGTTGGGGGAGATCTTGCCCAGCGTGCCCAACACGCCGGGAGGCAGCGCGCCGCCGAAGAAGCTGCCGCCCAAGACGCCGAAGAGCAGCATCATGGCCATGCCCAGGGTGGCCACCTGGTTGGGGGTCTTGGCCACCGCGGCCAGCAGCAGCCCCCAGCCGGCCGCGCCCACCACCGCGGCCAGCACCAGCGCGATGACGCCCAGCGGGTCGCCCCA
>JACSRL010000250.1 GCA_014879765.1 Anaerolinea sp.
GGGGCAGATGGGCAGGGCCGCAGCCCGGAGCGGCCGGCAGGCGCAGCCATCCGCATTGGCCTGGCCACGGTCAAGGGCTTGGGGGAGCGCGGCGCTGAGCGCATCGTCGCTGTCCGCGCCGACCGACCGTTTGCCTCGTTGCTGGATTTTTGTCGTCGCACCCGCCTGCCGCGTGCATGGGTGGAGAATCTGATCGTGGCCGGCGCGCTGGACGCCGTTGAATCCTGTGAAGGGGCGGCTGCGGGCGCGCGGCGCGGCTTGCTGTGGCAGCTTGGCCTGTTGCGCTATGAAGAGGAGACGCTGCTGGCCGAGGCAAAGCCAGACCCCGCGCCGGACGAACTGCCCCCGCTCCCGCCGCTGGAGGCCATGGCCGGCGAGCTGCGGGTCATGGGCGTGTCGGCGGGCGCCCACGTCATGGCGCATCACCGCCAGCGCATGCGCGAGGCCGGCATGTGCAGCAGCCGCGACCTGGCCCAGTGCCACAGCGGCATGGTGGTCTGGGTAGCCGGCCAGGTGACGGTGCTCCAGTCGCCGCCGACCGCCAAAGGCTTCATGTTCGTCACCCTGGAGGACGAGTTTGGCATGATCAACGTGATCGTCGCGCCGGACGTGGTGGCCAGATATCGCCGCATCTGGCGCCACGCGCCGCTGCTGGCCGTGATGAAGCCCTTAACCGGCGACTTCCGAAGTTGCCCTACATCCTGAGCTTGACGAACGTCACCTCGAAGGCCTTGCAGGCCCGGAACTGCTGCAGGCGATTGCCGAAGGCGAAGGCGTCGTTCATCTCGTAAGGCTGGAACACGTCCAGGCCGCGGTCCAGCAGGATCTTCCAGCCGTGGTCGGTGACGATGTGCCGGGCATGGATCGAGCCGGGCTCGACGAACTGCCAGCTAAAATCGATGCCCACCGCGCCACAGGCTGTCTGCATCTGTTCCAGATAGCCGCGCTGCTGCTCGGCCTTGAACTCGTCCTCCACCGTGATCAGCCGCACAGCCACCTGCTCGGTCTCCGGCTTCTGGCGGGCGATGGTCTCCAGCAGTTCCATCAGGTTGCGGGCCTGGAAGAACAGCCGGATGTAGGGATCGGTCACCACGATCTCACGGGCATCCTGCAGGTAAGGCCCAAGCAGATGGTCGAAGGTGACGCCGCGCTGGTTCTCCTGAATGACCAGGTGTTTCTCGGCCAGTGGGGCGACCGCGTCGCCCGCAGATCCCAGGGCTGTTTCAATGCCGGTCGAGCCATCGCTCTCGTCGTGGCGCCCTGGGTCCGGGGCAGACGCAGCGCCATAAAGGCCGGGGTAGAGCTGCTCCTCCAGCGTCCTGACCGGGATCCTCTCCCCCCGGGCATTGCGGTAGCCAAAGTGTACGGGGACATAGGTGGCGTCGATGCGCAGCAACTGATCTTTGACGCGCTTGCGGCCCTCGACGGCAAAACGCAACACCTGCTCGATCTCGTCTGGCGTCGCTTCCTGGTGCGGGTAGAGGATCTTCATCAGGCCGGAGAAGGTCTTTTCGACGCCGGTGCGGTCACGGTCGGAGATGTCGGCCGACAGCGTGAAGTGGCCGGCATAGAGCTGCGAGTAGTCGTGGTCGCGCAGGTTGCGCAGGATCTCGGCCAGATAGTCCACCACGAAGCCATAGCCGGTGGAGAACATCTCGCTGCGGATGATATCCACCTCCCAGCCGGGGATGTAGAAGTGCAGACGATCGAGAAAGGCGGAGTCGTGATACTGCTCAGGCAGGTCGTCGAACAGGTCGCCATGCTTGAGCATGTAGGGCACGGTATGCTGCGTGTTGCCCACGAAGGCCATCGACGCCTCCGCGCCCAGGGTCTCGACCCCGCGCGAGAAGGACTTGTTGGCCATGTAGTTCTTGAGGATGTCCACCAGCGCGCGGTCGGCGCGCTTTTTCTTGCCCGCGAACTCGTCGAAGGCCACCGCATCCCAGAACCCGACCAGGCCGATGCGGCCGGTGGCGTTGTTGACAAACAGCTTGGCCACCGAAACCTCGCCGCCGGAGAGCAGGATGCCGTGGGGTGAGAATTCGGCGTAGATGTGGGACTTGCCGGTGCCCTTGGGCCCCAACTCGATCAGGTTGTAGTTGCGTTCGCAGTAGGGAATCAAGCGTACAAGCTGCAACAGCTTGTTGCGCTGGCCGAAGAGCTCCGGGTTGAAGCCCATGCTTTGGATCAGCAGATCGATCCATTCGTCGGCGCCGAACTGCCGCCGGGCCGCCAGATAGCCCTCCAGGTCGAAGTCGGAGAGCTGGATCGGCTTGATCCTGTCCAGCAGCCAGGGGCTGGCGCTCCTCTCTTCGCTGTAGGCGTATTCAAGGTCAGCGATGCACCAAACGCCGCTGACCAGCAGCTTGGGATGGCGCTTGACCGTGTCGGCATCGACCAGCACCTCCTTGATGCCCAGGTTGGCGAAACTGGCCTCGTAGACGTCGCGCCGGTCGTTGAGCGCCACGCTGACCTTGTCGATCACCCGATGTCGGCCCCGCTCACGGATGATAGAGCGCACCAGGCCGGCCTCGCTGCGATGCACGTAATGCTTGCGCAGGATCTCCCGCACCGTGTCGATGCCGGATTGGATGCTGGCTTCGTCGGAGGTGGCGCAGTACTGGCCCAGCAGGTATTCCAGCACGTAGGTGGGCACGATGGCGTTGCCGCGCACCAGCCTGACCAGGTCCTTGCGCACGACCAGGCCGGAGAAGTGCTGGTTGATTTTTTGGTCGAGGGGGTTCACGGGCTTCTTCTCCTTGTCATGCTGAGGGCCGCCGAAGCATCCCGGCTCACATCTCGAAATCGCTGGCAAACGAGCGGCGCAGCAGGTAGCGCGCCGAACGGTATTCCCGATAATGGGACGTGTCGGGAACAGCCTCCTCCAGCCGCAAGACAACTTCCTGATTGTTGGCCGCCTCAGCCTGGCTGGTGAGCACAAAACGCACCACGGTCTCTCGCTCCCGTGGGTTCTCGGCCGCCGAATCGAAGCGCAGCTCGTGCCGGTCGGAGATCAACTGGCCCGCCGCGGTGTAGATGCCCGCGCGCAGCGTGCGGGGCTGAAGCTTGTCGGCCACCGCCTCGCTCTGATAGAAGGTGACGCCAAGCTGGCCCGTGGTGATGGTCGTGCCGGCGCTGCGCAGGATTTCGATGCTCACCTGGCCGAGGTCGCTCTGGCGCTTCTTGTTGATCTGAAGCACCGGGATGACCACCTCCTGCAAGGCCGCGCCGCCGTGAACATAGCGGCTGCCCGCGCCGCTGACCCGCAGCCGGTTGATCGACTTGGGCAGCAGCAGCTCCAGGTCGTCGGCCCGCCCCGCCGCCGGGCCGGTGAGCTTCTTGAAGCTGCCGGTCTCGCGCAGGCCATGGCCCAGCACAAAGCGCCGGTTGCGCTGGACGATCTCCTGCCCTTGCGGCTCCTCGGCCGCGAAATCGCTGTCGTCCAGGACCTGGTTCTGGTAGATGAAGCCGTGATCGGCCGTCACCAGGATGTTGTTGGCGTTGGCGTTGGCCAGCTTCTTGACGATCCTGACCAGCTCCTCCAGCGTGGCCTCCACGGCCTCGAAGACCTGCCCCTCGGTCTCGCGCTTGTCGCCCGTGGCGTCGATGCGGTTGTGATAGACGTAGACCGCGTCGTAGTCGCGGATCCGCGCGCGGCTCTCCTCCTTGCCCAGTCTCAGCAGATCGGCGGCCTGGATGGCGGTGGCCTTGCCTGCGCTGGCCTGCTCCAGGATCTTCCTGCGCTGCTCAGTGCCCTGGGAGCTGACGCCGTCGACCAGGACACTGGCGCCGTCGGGCGCGATGGCCAGGCGCTGATGTGGCAGCAGGGCGGCCATGCCGAGCTGGGTGAAGCTGGGCAGCATGGCCAGCGCCGGCTCCAGCGTCGCCTCGTAGCGATCCTCCTGGCGGATCAGTCGCAGCAGCTCGTCGGCGACTTCATAGCGCAGCGCGTCGGAGATCACCACGAAGACCTTGTTGCCCTTGCGCAGGAAGCTGCCCACCTGGCTCTCGTAGAATGTCTGTTGAAGCCGCACGCCGGGCGCGTCCCAGCGGGTGCAGGCGTCCACCTGGGCCTGCCAGGCGTTGTTGAGCTTGAGCAGGAAGTGGTTGCTGTAGCGTTTTTCGACCTGATCGAGCAACGGCGCCAGCAGCGTCGGCTGTCCTGCCCGATTGGCGTGGTGGATGCACTTGCGGTAGTGCTGATCGAAGGCATACCAGGTGCGGCTGTACTGGGCCACGCCATCCTCCAGGGAGCGCACCGTCAGATCGAGCGTGTCCAGGCCGGCCAGGAAGCGGGCGGCGTGGTCGATGGTCTCGACCAGGTGCTGGTAGCGGGGCTGCCAATGGGACTGGCGGCGGCGGCGCACGATCTGCTCCACGGCCGCGGGCGCCAGGGTGCGTTGAGCCACAGCGCCGATCAGGTCGCCCAGGATCTTGCGCTCGATGGCCTCGAACAGATCCAGCTCCACCAGGCTGCCGAGCTCGCGGCCGTGCAGGTCGTTCTCGATGCCCAGGATGGCGCTGCAGTCGGCCGACAGGGTCTCGAAGGCCGTCTGATGGCTGACGGTGTTTTTCCAGCGGCGCATGAAGACCACGGCGTCGTTGCCCAGCCGGGCCGGCTCGCCCAGCCCCGCGGCGTAGCAGGACTTGAACAGTTCGATGGCAAAATCGCGCACGCCAGGCGCAGGGGAGGTGTAGCCGTAGGCCCGTTCCACCTGCTGCCAGAGAAAGCCGGCCAGGCCGGCGCGCTGCACCAGGCGGATCTTCTCCTCCCTGCCCTCGGCCAGCTCCCCCAGCAGCGCCTCCAGCACCTCGTCCAGCCGCGGCTCGGCGTTGGCGCAGATGGCCAGCATCTTCAGCCTGATCTGGCCGGCCGTGTCGCCGGCTTGCAGCGTCTGCCGGAGCGCCTGCCGGCGGCGGGCGGAGCGGAAGAACTCGGCGTGGTCGGCTGCCAGGCTGGCGAACTCGAAGCCCAGCCCCAGCTCGGCCAGCCAGAGCGCGGCCTGGTCGGCGCGGAACTCGGCGTGAGCCAGTTGCACGTCCAGCAGCCAGTTGTCGGCGTCGGCCGGCGGCGGGCCGGCGTGGTAGAGCAGGAACTTTTGACGCGGCTCCTGCCGCAGGATGCGATGCTTGACGCCAAACTGATTGTTGCGCAGCTCGATCTTCTCGACGCCGGGCAGGGCCAGCGCCTCGAACTCGGCGCGCAGCTCACGCTTGGCGTCGTACCAGAAGACGATGCGGTGGCGTTCGAAAAGTCGCGTCAACGCCGCGTAAATTTGGCCCATGAAGTTCCTTTGGGATGCCGATCGTTCAGCGATGGCTATTCAGCTTGGTGTTCAGCGGTGGAAAGCAAATCTCGGACCATGCGATTGCCAACAAGGTCAGAATAGATCGTGAAGTCGTTCTTCTCCCATCGCAGGCGTCCAGCGACAATAGCCGGGGAGATTTCATTTCGTTGTGCAAATGCAATAACATCGCGCTCTTGACGGGCTTCCATCAGAGCTCGTCCTTCAGTGCGCCAAACCTGATCGGGAATCAAGAGGTTCCTGGCAAACGCGTTAGCCTCGGCCTCGCGGGGGTCATCGTCGCTGCAAGGGGCATGATCAATGTCATCGAAGAATGCTACGCTGCGGTCATGCAGATGCAGATGTACATGCGCTAACTCGTGAGCCAGCGTAAACCAGAAGTTGTCCAGACGATCGTATCTGAGCGTCATTCCGATGACTGGCCGTCCTGCTGGCGAAAGGAAACACGCGCCGTCAAGATAAGTCTTCGGCAAATGAGGAAGCACCACGAAGGAGATGCCAGCCTCGTACAACAGCTCGGGAACAAGTCCTGGCCCCGTTGAAAAGTAACTGGCCCGGACTACCTTCCTGAAGAAAGTTTCGTTGAGGGCATGCGGGTCGTAGGGGGGAAGGTCGTGTTCTTGGGCGAGGAAGAGGACCCGTGCTTGCCAGGCGGCAAGCGCAAAGGAGTCGATTTCATCTCGGGTTCTGCGACAGTAAACCGCCTGAGGTATAAACTCACCCAGAGGCGCAAACAGATTGTTCAGCAGCTCTTCGGCATACTCTTTGGCCCTCTGCAGGCCACCGTCCCAATTGGGAAAATAGCCGCGTTTGAGAAGTTCGACAAAAGGGTAACGGCGGTAATCGTGCGCGCTGTGCGCCAGAGCCCTTCCCGGCTGCTGCAAAAGAACATCGGCCGGAATGCCTAAGCCTTCATGCAGGTTACGGATCATGCTCAGGCTGAGGGGGCGCTTGCGATTTAACACTTCTGATACTTTACTTTGGCTGCCGATGTAAGCAGCCAGGTCTTTGCGCGTCAAGCCCTCCTGATCCATGCGAAAGAGGATTGCGTCGACCGGATCTGGCGGCGCAATGGGATAGTGTTCCTGTTCATATTGCTCGATGAGCATGGTGAACAGGTCCAGATCTTCCTCTTCCTGGGAGCCAGGCTCAGCGTCCATCAAGGTATACGCATAGGCCAGCGCGGCTTCGTACTCAGCCTCGTTCTTGAAGACTTTGGGCTTCATCAGATTTTCTCCGCATCAATCCGATCGTATTCGGCGTGCGTGCCAACGAATCGGATAAACACCTTGCCGCTGTTGTAGTGAATCTTCACAACCAGCCGGTATTGATTGCCTTTGATGTTGAAAACTACGCGGTTGTCGGGCAGAATATCAGCGCTATTATGTCGGGCGAGGATGTCTTGAGGTGTCTTCCACTGCGCAACTGACACTTCTTTGTGCCATGCTTGCAGAGCTGCTTCGGCGTTACGATGCAGTTGCCAGAACTCGCGCAATATTTTAACAGAAATGATTCTCATTCTGAGTATAATCCCGTTTTAGAAAAAGTCAAGTACAAAATTCCCTATTCGGGATATCAATCGTTCAACCCCGCCACCCGCTTCAGCGCCGCGCCGAACCTGGCGTAGTTGACCTTGACGCCGTCGTCCAGGTCGATCTCCAGCCGCCGCGCGGCCAGGGGGTAGAGCACCTCGTCCTCGTACTGGGCCAGCTCGGCCAGCGTCTTGTCCAGTCGCTCGATCTCCTTGAGCGCGCTGGTCTTGTCGCGCGGCGCTGCGGCCAGGCTGACGCTCAGGCGCTCCAGGTGGCCGCGGCGGGCGCGCAGCTTGCTCTGGAACTCGCGCAGGTAGCCGTTGAGCACCACCGACACCGTGTCGGGGCGGTAGCGGTGCATGGAGATCAGCACATTGAAGCTGCCCTTGGCGCTGGAAAAGAGCCAGTAGATGGGCCGCTTCTTATAGCGTTTGAGGTGATCGTCGTAGAACTCCCTCAGGAAGAAGCTGCGCAGATCGCGCCCCAGCGCCGCCTCCACGAAGGCCAGGTTGTCGGCGAAGTGCTCTTCGCCGAAAGTCACCCGCAGGAACTGGCGGAAGCGGCCGACGATGTCGTCGTCGAACCAGTCGCCGTCCAGGATGGGGATGGCGTTGTCCCGGTCGGGCATGAACGTAATCTTCTGACCCTCTGACCCTTCGACCTCTGACCCTCTGACCTTCCGCACATAATCCGCCACTGTCTCCCCCTGGTTGGCCAGGATCAACCCCGGCTTGTCCAGCGAGTAGCGGCCAAACATGCAGCCCACGGCATAGCTGACCAGCTCGCGCATGGTGTCGGCCAGCAGACGCTGTTCCAGCCCCAGCCGCCGCGCCTCCGGCTCGTCGGGCGCCATCTCCCTGGCGATGCGCGCCAACTGCTCAGCGACCTCCGACCACCGTTCACTGATCACCGCCCACTGCTCACCGTTCACGGCTGCCTGCCCGCCGTAGCGATACCAGGGGTTGCAGGTCAGGGTGATCTCGCGCAGCGGCACGTCGGGGGTCAGCTCGTCCTGCAGGCCGTAGGCGTCGATGAAGATGCGGTTGTTCTCTTCCTGCAGGCGCTGCATTTCTACGGTCGTGTCCTTCCAGTGCGCTCGAAGAGTGGCGAATGTAGCGGCCAGACTGCTATGGTGAAATTGGCTGCGCAGCAAAGGAAGATCAGCAAAACTCCATGCGGTTTCATAATTGTCCCAGTCAAGAGCGGATAGGTGTGTTGCTGACCTAGTGATCGCATCGCTTTGCTTGGTTGTGTCAAAACGAAAAGGCAGCAAGAGCACATCATTCGTTTGAAAATTGACGGTCGGATTCAGCGACAAGAGCATGCTCCAACTGACTTTGGAGGTTAAGAAGCCAAGACCCTGCCAAAACACTTGCTCTTCGACCTGCTCCTTTGCGAATACTGCTGGCCCTCCGGTTTCGGCAATCATCCCGTTGCCGAACCATCGGAAGGTCGGACCTCTCGAACTGATCTTGGTCCAGGATATGCCTGATCTCTCCCAAAGATATTCAGGAGTAATACGTGCCACACTGTCGGATCGATAATGGTCTCGTACTTCTGGTGTCCACTTAACCAAAACATCGGTATTCCCGAAAAATGATCTTGCTTCACCGCCCTTTACGCAAATACGATACCGGTTCTGGTTTTCGCCATCGTTGCGAGCAACTTCCCAGTGAAATCTGAGGAACTTGTCGTTGTCACCTGTCTTCGTTAGACCATCACTGAAGAAATTGAGTGAGAGACTTGGGTACGTCTCAAAGGATCTACGGATTGCGTTGCTCACCCAATACGCAATCGGAGAGCCAGGAATCTTCTTAAAATCAGCGGTCGAGGCCAGGTAGTAGCTGGCGGGCAGCGGGTTGTCCGGCGCCGGCAGGTTGGCGCGCATGGCGCTTTCCTTGTCGGCCTCATTATTACCGGTCACCAGGCGCAGAAATGAGCCTCTGTGGGCCAGGCGTTGCGCTCTCTCGACAACAAAGGCCGTGGTGGAGACCACCTCGCCGCTGATGGTGTCGAAGGCGCGCGGCCCTAAATGGGCCATGGCCAGGATGGTGTCCTGATCCAGCAGCCTGGCGCGCAGCTTTTCAAAGGAGGAGAGGAACATCCAGCTCTGCATGGTGATCATGGCCACCAGCCCGCAGGGCGCGACCAGGTCCAGGTTGCGCTCCATGAACATGGCGAACAGGTCGGCCTTGCTCTCTGGATAGCGGGCCTGGGCGAACCGCGCCAGCCCGGCGTTCATGGTGCTACTACCCATGTAGGGCGGATTGGCCACCACCACGTGGTAGGGCCGCGCCAGCGCCTCGGCCTGCGCCAGCGCCTGCAACAGCCGCCCGCGCAGCTCCTCCACCAGCAGATCGCGCTGCCGGCCGGCCGCCAGCGCGGCCACCTGCGCCTGCACGGCCGCGATCTGCTCGCGGCTCAACTGCGGGCGCAACAGGGCGCCGAAGTTGTCCGCCTCGGCCCACAGGTGCAGGTCGTGCAGCAGCGCCTCCCGCATGGATGGCCTGGCGGTCTGGCTGGCCGCGGCCTGCCGGATCAGCGCATCGACCATGCCATCCAGCAGCGGCCGCAGCTCCCCGGCGCCGAACTGGATGGGGCGCAGGATCACGATGTGGGGGCGCACCCCGCGCCGGAAGAAGCGGCTGTCCCTGGCGCGCGCCTTCATGGTCAACACGAAGGCCGCCAGCGCGCCGGCCCGCTCGTCGATCTCCATGCCATAGAGGTTGTGCTCCAGGATCAGCCGCGGGATCTCGCGCGGGCTGTAGCCCTGCTCCTCGTAGATGGCATAGAGCAGATCGAAGGCATAGGTCAGCATGTGCCCCGACCCCACGGCCGGATCGCCGACGCGCAGTTCCTCGGGGGAGCTTAGCGACAGGTGATCGGTGAACGGTGACCCTGGCTCGCCGGTTCCGAGGTTAGGCGAGCGGTGATCGGTTCCGGACTGTTCACTGTTTACTGTCAACTGTTCACTGATGTAGTACTCCATCCGCTCCGCCAGCCGCGACTCCGGGTGGTTCAGCAGCCACAGCCGGCCCAGCGAGTTCTCCACCAGGAAGCGCACGATCCAGTGGGGGGTGAAGAGCTGGGTGGCGGCGGGGATGTCGCCGGCTTCGATCTTTTGTTTGGCGCCGATGACCTGGTCCTTCTTCTCCGAGATGTAGAACTGGTAGAGCCAGCCGATGATCTCCACATCCTGGCAGCGCTCCGGCGTCATGGCCTGGCGCACCCCGTGCAGGATCGAATCGGCCGAGAGCAGGTCGTCGGGCATCAGCAGCTCGCTGTAGTCGTCGATGCGCTCGAAGAGAAAGGGCATGGCGTCGTGCCAGGCGTTGCAGACGGCCACCAGCAGCAGGCGATAGGCCTCCCCCTGGGGATCGCGCGAGGGCGCGCGGCCAGCCAGCAGGTCCAGGATGGCGCGGCGGCGGGCGGACGGGCCCAGCTCCTCGTCGATGTGGCCCTGTTTGGCCTCCAGCAGGATCTCCGGCTGGGTGTGGCCCGCGGCCGGCGAGACCACCCCCATGCCGGTGTAGCCGTGGACGTCCATGAAGCGCAGCGCGCAGAAGCGGTTGAACCAGGTATAGGCCACCCGCTCGATCACCGCCTGGCGCGAACTGGCCGCGATCTGCTTCTTCAAGTCGGCGATGGCCGCGGCCTGGCCGCGCAGCTCCGCGCTGTCGGTGTGCAGCACGCGCTCCAGCCGGGCCGCCACCTGTTCGTGCAGTTGCCGGCGGGCGGATTGGGCGAATTTCTCGAGGGGTTTGGTGTCCATGATAGGCGATCAGAAAATGAAGTCGGCCTTAGGCGTCCGCCAGAACGGGCTGTCCTTCCATGAGGACCACAATTCCATGATCCTCCAGCAGGTGCCTGGTACTGGCTCCGACAGTTTGGCTCCCAAAACAGGCGAAGGTGCTAATGCCGGCGTGAAACCAGAATACTGGCTCAGCTAGAATCTCACCATCGGCAGCCAGGAGCGGTTCTTGCACGACCTTATACTTCCTCCAGATATCGCGAAGCCAAGACTCGTGCTGAGGCCCGATGATGTTAAGAAGATCCGCCATGTCATCGATAGGACTGGTTGCTTCGGCACGCTGGTCAACCGACTGTAATTCATCTAGGC
This sequence comes from Anaerolinea sp., assembly GCA_014879765.1. Lineage (GTDB taxonomy): Bacteria > Chloroflexota > Anaerolineae > JAAEKA01 > JAAEKA01 > JAAEKA01. Next base: position 10,959 of record JACSRL010000250.1, read on the forward strand.
AACCCGTCAGCACATTGTTGATGATCTGCCCTTGGCCGGCGGCGTTAGCTGAGTTGGTGTAGACATAGAGCACTGACCGAGCGCGGGTCATTGCGGTGTACAGGACATTGGCAAGAATCTTACCGCTGCCGACGAAACGATCTGCGCTGACGATAACTACGATCTCAGCGTCATACCCCTTAAAAGACTGAGTGGTCGTTGCCAGCACTCGACTAGAATCGGGCTGTACCAGTTTACTGGTCAGGAGTTCGAGGGTGATGCCCTGTTGCTTCAGCAGGAAGACTAGACGACCGTTGATTGCGTTCCGTACGTCAGGGCTGTTGTACAGAAGGCAGATATCGCCGGGTATGATCGCCTCAGTCTTCACCCATTGGATGATTTGTCCTGCAATGGCATCAATCTGCTTGTCCAGAGATTGGTATTTTTTCAGCACAGGCACTGGCCCGTGTGTCTGCGCAAATCTGACCTGCCACCAAGTCCGACCATCCCTGTCGGTCTTCTCGATGAGCTGACGCTCCACGAGTTCTCGATGCTCAGGATCGCTGATGGGCGGCTGAAGGGAGTAGAGAACATTCAGGGCGTATTCCGTGATCGGCTTGGTTGAACGGAAACTCTCCCTCATGACAGTGGAACGGCCGCGCATATCCAGCCCTAGATCTGACCACTTTGGCGTTGACCGGCCGTACACATTTTGGGCATTGTCATAGAAGATGTTAATCGCGCGACTGTTGGCATCATCTGGATCAGACTGACTTACCAGGGCGGCCAAGAGGCGTAACGTGTGCGCTCCCATGTCCTGGGCCTCGTCAATGAACATGGCGCTGCAACGTGGTTGGATCTGCGAAACGGGGAAGTGCCGGAGATAAAGTTCTGACTTGGCGTCATAGTCAAACTTGTCGTCCTCTGCGTAGCAGACCTGCCGGGTCTGCCAGAGTTGATCCATTAGGACTGAGAGAAGCTCATCAATGTGTACTGTCTGAACGCGCTGCCATGGAAATACCCTGCGATGGTCACCGTCATCCCAGGCCCGTTGAATGGTATCCTCAATTAAGCCCTTCAGTGCGTAGTTGGCGAAGACCACCCATACTACTTCGTCAGGATTCTGCAGATCCTTGACGACCTGGCTCAACCAGTTGGCTAGAACCATTGTTTTCCCGCTGCCGGCCACTCCTCGCACTAGGCGTGGCTTGCCATCCATCCGAATGCGGCTTAGCCGTTGTTGGTCAGAACTAAGAATGAGACGCATCTCTTTTCGACTATTTATCTGATTGCCCAATAACGCCCCGTTTTCCACAAGCTCTTGTGACACCTGATAGTCTCTTTGAGCTGGAACCTGCACGAATCGGAGCGATTTGCCTTGGCGCACTGCCTTGCACGGGGTCAGTAGATGTGCCAAGGGGCGTAAGAACGGTTGTTGCATCTCTGAACGGCTGGCAATCACGATCAATTGTTCCTTGGCCCGGCTAATCCCAACATTAACCAAACGCTTCCATTCGCCCGGCGGCCAGGCTGTGCTGCTGGCATTGACGGTGTCAAAGATCACGATCTCAGCTTCAGCGCCTTGTTGGCTGTGTACCGTGGAAGCTGTCCAACTGTGGAGGTCGCGTTCTGCCAGAAAAGCTCGGATGTCCGCAGCTTGAGCCGCAAAGGGGGAGATGAAAAGCCCTTCTCGACCGCTGAATTGTGATTTCACCAAGAGTTTCTCCAGCACGGATCTGGTGATTTGACGCATCCAACTGCGATTCGCCGGCCCACGTTCAGCACGGATCGATGGCAAGTCAGCGCCATCCTCGTCCAGGACGTACCATAAAGCTCTCGGCAATCCCTTGCCGAACAGGCCCCCCAGGGCGCCAGGATTGATCCTTAGACTGTCGGCATCCTCCAGCATGCCATCGTATTGATACTCAGAAACCACCTTTCGGATATCAGGGTGCATTCGGTACTGTTTGGTTAATAGATGAATGCCCGGTTGTAGGTTACGGGTATTGTCCAGATGACTCAAGCCGCTTTGTGCCAACCAAGTTGCCTGAACTGTTGGCAAAATGCGACTCATCTTACCGATGGGCGCTAACTGCATGGGGTCACCGACCAACAAGACACGTCTGGATGCCAGCAAGGAGAGCGCTGCAGCGGTCACTCTTGGCAGTAAGCCTGCTTCATCGATGATAACCGTTGTGAAGGGCGCCTTGCTGGTCTCAACCTGCGTCCGAATAGCAGAGTCCTTCAATAAGGTAATCGCTCGAAACGCGGTAGAAATGACAACGGATGTGTCAGGTGCAAGAAAGATCTTGAGAGCTCGATCCTTCAGCACTCGTTGTATCTGTTGGAGCTCCTTACGATACTTCGCCCGCTCTTCATTCTTCTGGGTCTTCTTGAGGAGATTGCGCAGTTCCACAGCGCGGCGCTGCAGTTCAGCCTCGCCACCTGCAAGCATCCAGGCCAGGCCTTTTCTGTCAAATTTGTCGTAATCCGCATTCTTCCCTATCCGCACCAGATTTCTGTCTTTTCGCCTACTCCTGTAGACAGCTTGTCCGATAGAAATGGCAGCTCCGTCTGTTGCTTTGTTTGTTGTCGAGACCACCAGTATGCGTTCTGATGGATCGGCCAGACACGCAGCGACCTGTTCTCCGATCGTATATGTCTTCCCAGTGCCTGGCGGTCCCCAAAGGATCCCCCAGGCATGCTTCCAGACAGCGTACAGTTGCGATATAGAAGGTCCGACGGGGTGTGGAACGAGAGGATACTTTCCTCCCTTGGAGGCAATGAGACGGCCTTGAAGGATTTCCTGGACCCCGGCGAATTCTCCTTCTGAGTAGATAGTCTTGAGGGCTTCCAGGAACTCAAACGGGCGAACATAGAAGGAACCAATGTAGGGGCGCTGGTCGAAATCTTCCACAGCGACATAGATGTCTCCGTCCGCTTCATTGACTTCCACTACTTCGCCGTACCAACTCACTCGGCTATTCCGGCCACTCTCTTCTGTTGCGATAGCCAAACGGTCAAGCTCAACTGGATCATCGATTTCGGAGATATCGGTAGGGCGAAAGGCGAGGGCGCCTTCCCACGTCCAATCAAACTCCACCCCGCTGCCGACGTGGAGAATGTAAATACCGCTAACCTGTTTGTCGTCCAGAGGAGTGACTTTTCGGCAGCGCAGATGCTTCCATTTCGTGGTAGCTCGATATTCTTCTCGCACGGCCTGAGCGGCGTTGGCTAGTTCGACTGGATGCTTACCGCCTAACTCTATATTGACTGGATGGCTGACTTGGTCGTTTGAGGGTTGTCTTTGCTTTCCGGTCGAGTCATCGCGGTCATTAGGTGCAGCAGCGGTGTCCTTTGTACCGGAATCGCTCGCTCGATCTTGTGTATGTGCTTTGAAGCCCATTTCCTCGCCACTTAGATTGCTCTGCACTGCGTCGTACAGGTCGCGTTTGGCGGTATCTGACAAGACGCTATAGGCCTCATTGATCTCTCGAATCCGGCTTTCTCCATCCACTAATCTGGGGCTGACGTCCGGATGATACTGTCGAACAAGCTGCCGATAGGCGCTCTTTATCGTGGCTTCATCAGCATTCCTGACCACACCTAGGATCGCGTAAAAGTCTCTGTATTCCATAAGTCACTTGTGTTCTTGAGTTAACCTTTCCTAGATTTGGACTCTTTTGCCCTCACGGATCGGTGCCATCAATGCCTTCTTAAGTGCAGCCAGGTAGGCATCAACATCCTTCTCATCCGCCAACCATGCCTTCTGGAACGGAATCTCCAGGGCATGCCGCGAGACGTACTCGATGCGCTCGGCGATGGCCAGGTCGCCGGCCGGTTGCAGCGTGGGCGCCGGCTCCAGCCAGTCGGTCAGGTCGCTCAACAGCCGCGGGTAACGTTCCTGCTCGAAACGGCGCAGCTCGTCGCGGATCACCGCGATCAGCGTGTGCGCGGCCAGCGTCCGCGCCAACTGGTCGAAGGGCTGGCGCAGCACGGCCTGCAGGTCCGCGCTCAGCGCGCCGAACTCGGGCAGCGCGGCCAGTTGCTGCCAGCGCGCCTCCACGGCTGCCCCGGCGCTGGCCCTCTCCTGCTGCACCCGCGCCGCCACCTGCCGGCGCAGCCCATCGGCCAGACCCTTCAGCCGGATCATGGCGTTGCCCTGGTAGCAGGCCGGATCGGCCAGGATCACCCGCATCTCCTGCGCCTCGACGCCCTCCACGTAGGACAGGTTGGGCCCCTCCCGCTCCAGAAGCTGCCGCGCGTCGTCGAAGATCGACCGCTGCGGCCCGCTCATAAAACGGCGCAGCGGGTCGATCACCCCTTCTTTCAGGTCCAGCAGCTCGTCCTCCTGCTGGCGCAGCTCGGTCAGGTAGAAGGTGTAGGGCTTGCCGGCCAGCGCGTCCAGCCGCTGCACCGGCTGGCGCAGCGCCGTCAGGAAGGGGTAGCGGCTGGCCCGATCCAGCAACTGCTCCAGGCTTTGCGCCAGGCCGCGCAGGGCTACGGCCGTCTCCTGGCCCAGCGCCTTGGCCTCGCTGGCCAGGGGCGGCCCATCGAAGAACTCGGCGTAGAACTCCTTCAGCCGGCGCACCTGGGCGGCCGTGAAGTCAAGCTGCGGCTCCAGGATCAGGTTGGTGTAGCCGTGGGTGCTGCCCAAGGCGCGGGCCAGGTCATCCCCCTCCAGAAGGTTGCTGTCACGCCTGAACTCGACCTTGCCGCGGGCGTGCAGCTTGGCCGCGGTACACTGGATCGCGGCCAGATACCAGCCGTAGGGCTTGCGCTCGAAGGTGTTGACCACGGACTGCATGGGCGTGCGCAGGCCGTTGCGCTGGTTGCCCTGCACGAAGGCCAGCATCTCCTGCTCAGCCTCGCTGAAGGTGGCCGCGTCGTCGCCCAGGAAGCCGGCGCTGCTCTGCAAGCAGGCGCCGATGTCGCCGCTGGTGTAGGGGACCCCGCGCAGCATGCGCAGGTTGGGATAGGCGCGCGCCAGCAGGGCGTGAAAGCCCTGCGTCACCCGCGCTTTGCCGTCGCCGGAGCTGGCCTCTATCTCCTGGCCGTTGACCACCAGCTTAGCCTGCTGCAACAGCTCCTCCACCAGCTTGCCAAGCCCGCGCTGGCGTTCCTGGTTGTTGAAAGCCTTGTCGTGGAGGATGCGTTGCACGGTCTCCGGCTTAGCGATGGAGATGTTCTGGCGGATGTACTTCTCGGTGCGCTTGACCATCAACAGGTCGCGCACCAGCCGGTCGCTGGGGGGCAGGATCACCAGCAGATCGTCGCGGCCCATGGCCTGGGCGCGCAGCAGCATCTCGTTGCCGGCGTGCTCGTGGAAGGGGCTGATCACGTGGATGCCCAGCTCATGCTCGCGGCCCAACAGGCGATCATCCAGCCGGCGGGTGAACACATAGTCCTGGCCGTTGTCGAAGCGGATCTTGCGCTCTTTGAGCACCGTGTCGAAAATCAGCCTGCCCAGTTCCTCGGCCACCGCGTCGCTGTCCACCTCGGTGTTCTTGATCTCCTGCTCGACATCCTTCTCTTCGTCGGTCAGGAACGCGTACTCGTCACCGTTGCGCTGGATGTAGGTCTGCTGCTCCAGCAGGTCCAGCGCGGCCTCGACCCGCAGGCGCAGGGCCGGCAGGTCGACGTCGAAACGGTCCAGCATCAGCACCGTCAGATTGCGCGGGGTGGCCTTGAACTCCTTGACATACTTGACCAGGAAGAGCGCCTTCAGCACCTGGAGCGCGAAGGGGTCCTCCAGGTGTTGTTGGGCTGTCAGCACCGAGCGCTGGATCTGCGACTTGAGCGTGGCGCGGATGCCCTCGAACATCAGATCGAAGGTCGCCAACTGACCGACCTCGTGGTCCGCAATGCCAATGGCGACGTTCTGAAAAACCTCCAGCATCGAGCGCTCGCCCACGGAGCGGTGCTTGCCCTCGAAGGCGTTGTGCTGCGACAGGTTCTGGATCACGGTCTGGAAGAGGGCAAACTGATAGGGAACGAAGGGGTAGGCGCCGATGAAGTGCCCTTCATCGCGATAGGTGCGGTAGGAGCGGGAGCCATCGCCGAACTCGAAGAGGGTCCTGAAGTTGTTCTGCTGTTCGGCGTAGATCCTCGCCAGACGCAGCACGCCCACCTGATTCTTGGACAGCAGGCGCTTGCGGATCACCTCCTCCACGTCGGCGCTGGTCAGGCTCATGCGGTTGGCGAAGCGGGCCTGGATCTTGGAGAAGTCGTTGGCCTGCTGCTTGCCCAGCTCGCCCAGAACGGTCTTCATCTCCTCCTGGGCGGTGACCACCAGCCAGGCGCGGCCCCGGCAGCGGGTGGCCAGGCTCTCGGCCAGCGTCTGCAGATTGGTCATCAGCTTGACGTTGTCGGCGATGTACTGACCGACCTCGTCCACAAAGAAGTTGAGGCGGAAGGCTGGCCCCTGCTGCTCGATATAGTCGTTGACCTGCTGCGCGAAGTCCTCGATGGAGAGCTTGTAGTCGGCGCGGTACCTGTCCAGGATGCCCTGGGCGCTGGCCGGCGGCGCGCCGGTGGCCAACGCATAGGCGGCGGCGATATTGTGCGACTCCAGCAACACCTGCTCGCGCCCCTGCGTCCAGTCCAGACCTGCGATCTGCCGGAATGCCGACTGGAAGGCCTGGTACTGGCCGCGGGCATCCAGGTCACGCTCGAACTGGGCGATGTAGCCCTGCTTGCCGAAATAGCCGCACATCTCGTCGAACACCTTGACGAAGACCGCCAGCAGCGCGTCGAACTGGCTCTTGCTGATCACGTCGGCCTTCTGGTCGATGTTGAAGAGGATGCTGCGCGAGGGGATGGCAACGGCCTGCTCCAGGTCGCCGCGTCGCAGCGCGTCCTCCTGGATCTCCGGCTTGCGCAGGAACGCATCCAGAGTCAGCTCCCCCTCCACCGGACGGTTCTCCAGCAACAGCGCCAGCATCTTCAGCAGGTGCGACTTGCCGCTGCCAAAGAAGCCGGAGATCCACACCCCGTTGGCGCCCTGATAGTTGTTGTAGGCGTCCAGAAAGGCATCTAGCCGCTTGGCCACCTCGTTGGTGAGGACGTATTCGTCGATCTCCTGGCGCAGACTGGCCGCGTCGTCGGCCTTGATGACCCCCTCGATGTGCCGGTTGACCGGCTTGGCGAAGACCGCGGATAGCTTCATCGAACAGCCTTTCAGGTGGACAGGCCTGACCCGCCGCCGCGTACGGCGGTGAGTTGGTCAGCCAGTCGTGCAGAAAAACCCGGTTTCTAATGTCAAATGTCCAGCTAGCTAACTATTACCCACATCTCCACAACAGGCTAGAGATGTGATAGACTTATCTCCAACGTCACGTGTTGG
>JACSRL010000429.1 GCA_014879765.1 Anaerolinea sp.
GGTCAGCAGCTCCATCTGCGCCTCGGCCTCGGCGCGCAGGCGCTTGGCCTGCTCCTTGTCGCGCTGGCTGCGCGAGGCGTCGCCAATGATCTTGTTCTGCACCTCGCGCTGTTTGAGCGCCGAACGATACAGGTCGCGCCAGCGGTCGCAGGCCCGGTCGAAGGCCTCCTCGGCCTGCTCCAGGGTACGCGTCAGCCAGTCTTGCCCATACCAGCCGGCGCGCGCCAGCTCCGGCTGCACCGTGGCCAGGATGCCTTGCAGCCGCGCTCTGGCCTGGGTCCGGGCGTTGGCCGAGCTGAGGGCGGCTCTGACCGACGACAGGATGGTCAGAGTCGGCGTCTCGCCCTCCAGATCGAGGATATCCTTCAGCGACGAGCCCAGTCCCTGTCCTGTCTCGGCCAGCCAGACCGCGTGGACGTGGGCGCGCACCAGGTCCTCGTTGGCCAGGTCCAGCCGCGGCGGCGTCACCGCGCCGGCCACCATCTGCTGCGGCCGGCGGAAGAAATACTGGTCGTGCGGGCTGCCGGTAGTGCAGTAGGTGAAGACCAGCGCCGGCTGGCCGCTGCGCCCCGCGCGGCCGCTGCGCTGAGCACAGTTGGCCGGGGTGGGCGGCACGTTGCGCATGTTCAGCGCGTTGAGCTGGGCGATATCCACCCCCAGCTCCATGGTCGGCGAGCAGTAGAGCAGCGGCAGCTCAGCCCTGCGGAACTGATCCTCGCGCTGCTGGCGCTGGTCGCTCTGCACCTGGGCCGTGTGCTCCTTGGCCCGCAGCCCCTCCAAGCGCCGGGTGGGCTGGCGATAGAAATCGACAAAGTGCTGGTTGACCCGGCTGCCCGATCTGGGCGCACGCGGCACCCGAATCACGTCGCGCAGCGGCTGCGCGCCGTCGCCGGCCTGCCAGATCAAGGCTGAGGCGGGGATCATGTAGCCGGGATCATCCGATGCCGGCGAATCTGTCACTACCTGTACCAGGCCGGCAACCTTCAACACCCGGAAGATATGGACGATCACCTGCTCCGTCTCGTCGACGCTCAGCCTGGCGTGGTAGTCAGGCAAGGTATTGACCCGCCGCAGGTAGAGGCCAAAGCCGCCGCGGCCGGAGATGTAGAGATGTTCGCGGGTTTCGTTGGCGTCGTCAACTCCGCGCCGCCGGGCGCGCGGGAAGGCGATGAAGCCGCGCAACAACTGCTCCCCCTCGTCCATAGCCCACGGCTCACGCAGCCGCTGGCTGCTGAGCTGGCGCAGGCTCTCCTGGTAGACGGGGTTCAGGTAATCGACCTTGATGGCCAACTCGCGGCGCAGATAGTCCAGCAGCGTCCTGGCGATCTCGACGCGGGTGGCCGGCGCGGCGTCGGCCAGGGCCGGATGGCAGTCCGCCCACTCCTCCTGCGCCTGGCACAGCTCCTGCAGCGAGGCGTAGTCGATGCGCAGCAGGCCGCACTGCTCCAGGTTGGGCGAGGTGACGCGCCAGCCGCGGCGCAGGTCCTGGTAGATGCGGTAGGCCAGCACCTCCCGCAGCGCGCGCTCGGTCTCCGCTTTCTGCTGGAACTTGACCGTGGGATCGACCGCGTAGAGCTCGAAGGGCAGCCTGAGCGCCTCGAACACCCGCAGCGGCAGCACCTCGTGGCTGATGCCGTCGGGGCCGGCGTCGGCCACGGCTCGATACAGCGCACTGCGCAACATGCCCACTTCGATGAAGTCGTTGAAGTGGCCAGCTTGCAGCGAGGCATCCTGACGGTTGTCGGTGAAGCTGAGCAGCTTGCGCGCCTCGCTGGAAAGCGTGCCATCCTGGCGCAGCGACTGCAAGACGGTCAGACTGAGGACGGTGGTGGCCGTGCTGCGCCCTTCCGACGAAAGCACCGCCAGCTTGCCGTAGTCCGACTTCTGCCGCACAGAGTAGGCGACGCCGCAGGCCAGGCAGAAGGGGAAGGGCGTCTTCACAAAGTGGAACAAGGCGCCGTCCGCGCGCTCCTCGCCGCCCGGTTCGAGGTACACAGCCTTGGGCAGGCGCGGCCGATTGGCTTTCTTGACCCGCAATCCCTGGTCAGTGTCCTCCAGCCAGTCCTCCGGCAGTCGCTCGATGATTTCCGGGGCATTGGCATCTTCCGGCCAGGGCGCCTCCTGGCTGGCAAAGAGAAAGCCGGGCTGCAGGCCATCGTCGCCGCTCTGCTCGTTCAACGGTCGGGCGAGATAGCGCGCTGCGCCGGTCTTGGAATCGGTCTGCTGGTAGACCGTGTAGTATTCCTGGCCGCACTCGCGGCAGAAGGCCAGCGGCAGCAGCACCCGGCTGCGGTCGCCAGGCACAAACTGCTGCGCCTTGGTGCTGACGTGGCGGGCTTCTGGCGCCTCCAACGACGCGTAGACCGTGTCGCCGCGGCTGATGAACTGATGCAGACGAAAGGCGAAGACAGGAAAACCGGTCTCAGGGTGCAGCACGTCGTAGCCGGCCAGCAGCGTGTGTTCGATGGCCTGCCGGCAGCGTTCCTCGGGCAGATCCACCAGGGCAGCCAGCCTGCTGGCTGCCCCCTCCGGCCCGGAGACGCTGATCGGCGTGGCGCGCGTCAGCCGGCCCGTGGCTTGCTCGGTAGCCAGGCCAAAGGTGGTCTCGATCCAGGCGGCCAGTGGATCAGCCTGGAAACCGGCGAAGTCAAGCTGCGGCTTCTCCTGTCGCTCCGCCGCCACGGCTCGCAGATCGGCCCGGCGGTCGGGGTGATCCAGGTTGACTTCGGCGGTGACGCGGCGCAGCGTCTCGCCGATGATGCGCCCCGGCTTGACCGGCGCGCCGAACAGCCGGCTGGCGACATCGGCGATCTGGCGCTGTTGGTCGGCGAAGCTGCCGCTGGCCGACAGGGTGGCCGAGGTGCCCACGCATTGCAGGTGTGGCCGCGCGCACACCTCCCGCACCCGCCGCGTCAGCAAGGCCACATCCGCGCCCTGGCGGCCGCGGTAGGTGTGCAGCTCATCCAGCACGAAGAACTGCAAGCGATCACGCGCCGCCTGGACGATCTTCTTCTCGTGCGGCCGGGTCAACAGCAGCTCCAACATGACGTAGTTGGTCAGCAGGATGTCGGGCGGGTTGAGGATGATCTCCTTGCGCTCGTCATCGCTCTCCTGGCCGGTGTAGCGACGGAAAGTCACCGGCGGCTTGCCCTCCGGATAGCCCCGACTGAGAAATTTCTCCAGCTCGTTGGCCTGGCTGTTGGCCAGCGCGTTCATGGGGTAGACCACAATGGCGCGGATGCCCCGGCCACTGCCGTGACGCAGCACGTAATCGACTATGGGGATGATATAGCTGAGGCTCTTGCCGGAGCCGGTGCCGGTGGTCAGCACATAGCTGTCGCCGGAGGAGGCGGCGGCAATCGCCTCGGCCTGGTGCCGGTGCAGGCGCAGAGGCTTGCTGGGCTTGCCCTCCGGCTTGATGCGGAAGATGGCGCTGCATTCGGAGTGCAGGCTGCCCGCAGCCGTCAGGTCATCGATCCAGGGACCAGGCTCGAAGCTGGGGTTGAGTTGCAGCAGCGGGTCGGGCCAGAGCAGGCCGTTGCGCAGCTCGTCATCGACGCGCGTCTGGATGCGCTCGTCGCGGATGGCAATGAAGCTCTTGATGTAGGAGCTGTAGTCAGTGACAAGCTGGTTGCGCAACGCAAAGGCGTCCATGCAGTTCTCCTGACTGAGGTCCTCTCCCGT
>JACSRL010000652.1 GCA_014879765.1 Anaerolinea sp.
GAGCGCATCCTCATCGTCTGTCCGGCGAACCTGGCCTTCCAGTGGCAGCGCGAGCTGCACGACAAGTTCGAGGAGAAGTTCGTGGTGCTGCGCGGGGGCGACATCCGCGACCAGTTTGGCGTCAACCAGTGGCTGGAGCAGAAGCAGCTCATCACCTCCCTGGACCTGGCCAAGCGCGACGACATCCTGCCCGGGCTGCGCCAGGTGCGCTGGGACCTGGTGATCGTGGACGAGGCGCACCGCCTCTCGTGGACGCCGCCCTCGCGCAAGACCGCCCGCTATGCCCTGGGCGAACTGCTGCGCGACAGCGCCGACCACCTGCTCTTTCTGACGGCGACGCCGCACAAGGGCGACCCGGAGAGCTTCCGCCTCTTCCTGCAACTGCTCGACCGCGACGCCTTTGCCGACATCCGCTCCATCCGTGAGGCGATGAACCGGCGCAACGCCCCCTTCTACCTGCGCCGCACCAAGGAAGCGATGGTCTATTTCCCCGAACGCCAGGCGGATGGGCAGTGGGTGGCGCGCAAGATTTTTACCAAGCGCATCCCCAAGACGGTGGCCTTCACGATGGAAGCCGCCGAGTATGACCTCTACGCTGCCGTCACCGACTTCGTCAAGCGCCAGAGCCGCCAGGCCGCGGCCGAGGGCGACACGCCGCGTGCCCGCGCCGTAGGCTTCCTGATGTCGCTCTACCAGCGACGGCTAGCGTCCAGCACCTATGCGCTGCGCCATTCGATGGAGAACCGCATCAAGCGGCTGGAAGAGGGGCTGCGCCGCGCTCAGGCGGTGGCAGAAACCGCGCCCGACCTGCCTGACCCGGATGAGTTGGAGGAAATGGAGGAGCAGGAGCGCGAGCGGATTGAAGACCTGATCGCTGCGGTGACGCTGGCGCGCAACCCCGGCCAGGTGCACACCGAGATCGCCGATCTCAAGCGGCTGGTGGAGGACGCCAGGGCCGTGGAGGCGTCGGGCCTGGAGGCCAAACTGGCCAGGCTACACGAGTTCCTGGAGAGCCAGGGCTTCTTCCGCGACCCGACCCAGCGCCTGCTCATCTTCACCGAGTTCCGGGATACGCTCGACTACCTGGTGGAGCGGCTGCAAACCTGGGGACTGCGCACGGGCCAAATTCACGGCGGCATGCGCCCCGGCTCGCGCGATGAGCCAGGCACGCGAATCTACACCGAGCAGCAGTTCCGCGAGGGCGTCATCCAGGTGCTGGTGGCCACCGAGGCAGCGGGCGAGGGCATCAACCTCCAGGTCTGCCACATCATGTTCAACTATGACATTCCCTGGAACCCCAACCGGCTGGAGCAGCGCATGGGACGCATCCACCGCTATGGCCAGACCAGGGACTGCCTGATCTTCAACTTCGTCGCCGACAACACCATCGAGGGCCATGTACTCCAGCGCCTGCTGGAGAAGCTCCAGGAGATCCGCAACGCGCTGGACGACGACGCGGTCTTCAACGTGGTGGGCGATGTGCTGCCGGTCAACCAGGTCGAGCGGGTGCTGCGCGACTACTATGCCGGCAAGCTGGGCGACGCCGACCTGGAGGAGCGCCTGCTCCAGCCGGTGGACGAGGGCCGTTTCCGCGCCATCTGCCAGAACGCGCTGGAAGGGCTGGCCACCAAGAACCTGAACCTGGAGATGTTGATCGAACGCCGCGCCCAGGCGCAGGAGCGGCGGCTGGTGCCCGAAAGCATCGCCCGCTTCATCGCCGACGCTGCGCAGCACGCCAATCTGACTGTCAAGCCGATTGCCGGGATGGCGCACACCTTCGAGCCGGGGCGCACGCCCACGGGCCTGCATCGCTACGAACAGGCCGCATCGTGGAAGCTGCCGCCGCTGAGCCAGCGCTACCCGCGCTGTTCCACCGACCGCAAGACGGCCGATGCCAACAACCTGGAATGGGTGACGCCGGGCCATCCCCTCTTCGAGGCGCTGCGCCGCCACACACTGGATGCGGCGCAGGCGACCTTTGCCGAGGGCGCCTGCTTCTACTCGCTCCAGCATGAGCGCCCCAGCCGGGTGGATTTCTACCGCGCCCGCGTGGTGGATGGGCTGGGCCAGGTGGTGCGCGAACGGCTGCTGGCCGTGGAATTCGATGGCGTGAGCGAGCCGGCGCTGCGCGAGCCGACCTTCCTGGGCAATTTCACCCCAGCGGACAGGGCGGTGGCCGCGCCGCCAGAACTGGCGATGGCGGCGGAAACCACCAACTGGCTGCACCGCGCTGAACTGATGCCCTTCCTGGAACAGGTGCGCGCCGAACGCCGCGCCGAGATGGAGCGCGTGGCCGCGCACGTGGAACTGTCGCTGGGTGAACTGCTCTACAAGGCCGACAACGAGATCGGCGCGGCGCAACTGGAGGTGGAGCAGGGCATCCAGGGCGCGGAGGGCCGGCTGGCCGGGGCCGAGAATCGCCACGGCGAGTTGCAGCGCCGCCGCGAGCGTCGCCGCCGGGAACTGGCTCAGCAGCAGGCGCTCACCTTGCAGGCGGTGGAGCGCATCACCAGCGTGGTTGTGCTGCCCCACCCGGAGCGGGAGACGCCCGAGGTGCTGCGGCTGCGCCCCAACGCCGAAACAGAGCAAGCGGCAATGAACGCGGTGATGGACTACGAGCGGGCGCAGGGCCGCCAGGTCTTCGACGTGCACGAGAAGAACCTGGGCTACGATATCACCAGTCTGGATGTGGGTTCGGGCGAGCTGCGGCTGATCGAGGTGAAAGGACTGGCCGCGCAGAGCGGCACGATCCTGCTGACGCCCAACGAACGCCGCGTGGCCGAAGACCGCCGCGACTGCTACTGGCTTTACATCGTGACCAACTGTGCGACAACGCCGCAGATGCAGGAGCCGGTGAAAGACCCGGCGCGCCACCCGTGGCACGAGGTGGTGAAGGTGCAGCACTACTACCTGGACGTGAACGCCATGACCCAGCCGATGCGCCTACGTGAAGAACAGAGCAGCTATGTCGTCTGATGTAGAGCGAGTTGCTAACTCGCTCTACAAACGGGACGGGCGTCTGCTGTAGAGCGAGTTGCCAACTCGCTCAGCCCAAGCCAGCCCGGCAAAGCAAGCGAGTTGCCAACTCGCTCTACAAGACAAAGGTGATCGATGACCATACCCAAAACCTGCAAGCGCCTGGCCGAAGTTGACTTCCCCATCGCCGCGGTCTCCAAACACGCCGTGCGCGAGAAGTCGATCCGCCACGGCCACCCATCCACGCTGCACCTGTGGTGGGCGCGGCGCCCGCTGGCGTCGAGCCGCGCCATGCTCATGGCCCTGCTGCTGCCCGATCCGGCCGACCCGCACTGCCCGCCGGCGTTCCGCGCGCAGGCGCGCGCCGTGCTCCTGGAGCACCACGGACGGCCAACGGGTTGGGACGCGCTGCTGGCCGACGATCTGGGGCTGCGCAAAGGGCTGCTCCAGTTTATCGGCGACTTCGCCGACTGGGACAACGCGGCCGACCCGCACTGGCTCAAGACGGCGCGTGCCCTGGTCAAGTCGGCGCACCCCGAGACGCCGCTGGTGGTGGATCCATTTGCCGGCGGCGGGTCGATCCCGCTGGAGGCGCTGCGCCTGGGCTGCGACGCCTTTGCCTCGGACCTGAACCCGGTGGCGGTGCTGATCAACAAGGTGATGCTGGAGGACATCCCCCGCTACGGCAAGGCC
>JACSRL010000653.1 GCA_014879765.1 Anaerolinea sp.
GCGGCGCCCGGCACTCCGATGGATGAAGGTAGCGGGGCTCGGTCGGAGACCGGCCCGAGCGGTGAGCTATTTTCTAAACAGCTTCAGGAGATGGGCCTGGGCGTCAAGCCGTTTTCGACGGCGAACGCCAGTAGGCCGGGAAGGCTGGTCACCCCGATTTTGGACATCAACCGCCCCCGATAGGTATCCACCGATTTGGATGAGATCGCCAACTGTTGGGCGATCTGGACGCTGGTTTTGCCCTCCAGCACCAGCTCGAAGACCTGGCGTTCCCGCTGGCTAAGGCGCTGCAAGGGGCCTCTTTTGGCGCTCCCATCGTACAAGCCCAGGTAATCGTTCAGCAGCGCATTCGACGCCTCCCTGCTGATGAAGGCGCCCCCCGCATTGACTGCTCTGATGGCGGCGGCCAGGTCCCCGCCGCTCAGCCGATCAAAGACGATCCCTTGGGCGCCTGCTTTCAACGCCTGATACAGCCACAGCGTGCCCGTCTGCGGCAGCACCACCACGGTGCGCAGCCGGCGATGGCTGTTGCGAATCTCGGGCAACAGCTCCAGATCGTGGATGTCGCCCAGTCGCAAGACCACCACATCGGGGCGCAGCATGTCCAGGTCCAGCTCGGGCAGTTGGTCCCCTGACGTGCTGGCGACGATGGCCAGCTCCGGCTCGTTCTCCAACGCCTGGCGCAGCCGCCCAGTTGAGCCTGCCTGATCCACTAAGAGTACCCTGATAGCTGCCACGTTCGGACCTTTCTGATACCACAGAGTCGTCAGACGCTTGACCACGACGGTGCGCCTGACATCCTCACTGTATCACAGGATCACCCGAATGTCTGTCAGGAGTTTTGGCCCAATCAGCGCCGTTGCCCCCTACCGGGCTGTCAGGAGCGGTCAAATTTGCCGCCTCAGTTCAGCGGGGTCAGTCCATGCTGCACGGCGAATTTGACCAGGCCAGGCAGATCCTTGATTCCCAGCTTGGTCATCAGCCGGCTGCGATAGGTTTCGACCGTCTTGGGCGACAGGGCCAGGATGTCGGCGATCTCGGCGCTGGATTTGCCCTCGACGACCATCTGTAAGATCTGCCGCTCGCGCGCGCTCAGTCGTTCCAGCGGGCTGGCCAGCGGGCCGCGCTCGCGCTGCTGCACGAAATCATCGACCAGCACCTGGGTCATCTCCTCGCTGAAATAGCGATGGCCCGCGTGGACAGCCCGCACCGCTTCGATCAGCATCTTGCCCGCCGAGCCTTTGAGCAGATAGCCATGCGCGCCCGCTTGCAGCGAGCGATAGAGATGCTCCGAGGTGCCCTGCATGGAAAGAATCACGACCCGCGTCTGCGGCGACGCGACCGCCATCTCCGGGATGGCGTCGATGCCGTTCAGCTCTGGCATGGAGATATCGACGATGGCCACATCGGGCTGGAGCTGGCGCACCAGTTCCACCGCCTCGCGGCCATCGCCGGCCCCGCCCACCACCGCGATGTCGGCGTGTACTGACAGCATGTGGGTCAGGGCATCGCGCAACATGGCGTGGTCGTCGGCGATCAAAACCCGAATCGGTGCATTGCTCATAGAATAACCTCCACCGTCACTGTGGCGCCCGCGCCGGGCTGGGAGTTGACATGCAGCGCGCCGCCCACGGCCAGGGCCCGCTCCTGCATGGTGAGAAAGCCCCAATGCGGCTCGTCGTCGATCTGCCTGGCCCTGCCCATGTGAAAGCCGCGGCCGTCGTCGGTGATGGTCAGACGAACTTGGTCCGGCTGGCAGCGCAGGCTGATCACCACCTTGCTGGCGGCCGCATGTTTGGCCACGTTGTTCAAGGCCTCCTGGGCAATGCGAAAGAGGGCCGTCTCCACCGCCGCCGGCAAACGCATGGGCGTGGGGCAGTCCAGCACCTCCGTGCTTACGCCGGTGCGTTGGGCAAACTGCTGGCCATACCAGCGCAGCGCGGCCAACAGGCCGTAGTCATCCAACACCGGCGGCCGCAGCTCGGTCATCACCGTGCGCACCTGGCCGATGGCCTGCGCCACCAGGTCGCCCGCGTCGTCCAGATGTTCAAGCACCTCCTCAGGTGCGTCCGGCGGCAGCATCTGGCCGATCAGATCCAGGCTCAGACTGGCCACGGTCAGCGATTGGCCCAGCTGATCGTGCAGCTCACGCGCCAACTGCTGCCGCTCTTGCTCCTGAACCTCCGCCAGCCGGCCGGCCAGGGCGCGCAGTTGGCCGCGCTGGACGCTGACTGCCCGAAAGAGCAGGGCGTTCTCGGTGGCCATGGCGGCAATGCCAGAGAGCGCCTCCAGCGATCGGGCGTCCTCCGGCGTGAAATGGCCGGCCTGCCCGTCGGTCACCTGCAACACGCCAAAGGCCTTGTTCTGAGCCACAAAGGGCACGGTCAGCAGGCTGCGCACCGGCCGGCTGCTGCCAGCTTCCACGAAGGGGGTGTACCTGGGGTCGCTTTGGGCGTCATTCACCAGCACAACCTCGCCGGTTGAGAAGGCATATCCCACCAGCCCCCGGTCGGGCGGAATGCGCATCCCTGACAACAACGCGCTCTCTTCGCCCACCGCCCGCCAGCAGACCAGCTCGCCGGTGGCCGTGTCTTCCAGCCAGACCGCGACGGTGGACACTTCGAACAGCACCTCCACCTCTTCCAACACCGCCACCAACACCTGGTGCAGATCCAGGCTGGCGGCGAAGCGTTGGCTGGCGCGGTATAGCAGGGTCAGCTCCTGGTTGCGCTGGTACAATGCTTCCTCGAACTGCCTGCGCTCGGTGATATCGCGCACCACAGCCTGCACCATCGGCTCGCCATCCCAGTCGAAGCTGCCGGCGTGGATCTCCACCGGGAAGCTGCTGCCATCACCGCGCAGCAGCCGGGAGGTCAGACGTTTGGGCGCTGGAGCCACGTGGTCAGGGGAGAGAGCCGCCTGGCAGTCAGGATAGTCTTCCGGCGTGAAAAAGGTCTCGATGGAGCGGTTGTGTACCTCGCCCTCGTCGCCGGCGCCCAACATGCGCAGCATGGCCGGATTGGCCAGGCGAATTTGGCCCGCGCGGTCGACGATGAAGACGCCGTCGGGCGACAGCTCGATCAGCCGCTCGTAGCGGTCCCGCTCGGCCAACAGCCGGCGATAGCGATCCATGCGGGTCACGGAGCGGACCCGCGCCCGCAGCTCCGACGGATCGAATGGCTTGCTGAGAAAGTCATCGGCGCCCGCATCCAGCCCCGCCAGGCGGGAGCTCCGGTCGTCCAGCGCCGTGACTATGATGACCGGGATGGTGGCCAGGCGCGGCGTGGCGCGCAGCGCACGGCAGACCTCGAAGCCGTTCATGTCGGGCATCATGACGTCCAGCAGAATCAAATCCGGCTTCAACGCCTGCGCCTTTTCCAGGGCTTCGCTGCCGCTGTAGGCAAATTCAAGCTGATAGCTCGCATCGTTGAGCAGCGCGGCGATCAACTGGCTCATGGCCGGCATATCGTCGACAATCAGAATCGTGCTGGTAGGAGACATGGCTCGATCTGTGCAAATTTCCAACGGCTGAACCGTTGCGGCAGATGAAAATCGTGAAGCGTTCAGGATGGCGTCTTGTAACTGTTCAGGTGCCGGGCACTTGCGCTTGACTTCGTAGCGTGAATTGGCTTCACGTGTCGCATTGC
>JACSRL010000727.1 GCA_014879765.1 Anaerolinea sp.
GAAGTTGCGGCCGAAGTAGCCGAACACCAGGCCGAAGATCAGCGACGTGATGTAGCCGATAGTGATGGTCGCGTTGATGTTCGCCTGCTGCTGTGGCTTCATGCGCACCAGCGCGGTGGTCAGATAGGTCAGGATCGCGATGACAGACATCGCGATGGTGTGGTAGAGCAGGATGATGCGGCCCTCGCGCTCGACCTCCACCAGCTTCATGCCGTAGAGCTGCACCGCGACCGCGCTGATGCCCCACTCCTTGAGCGGGCCGGAGAGCATGCCCCACAGCGCCGTGACCAGCGCGATCAACGCGATGGCCACCAGAATGAGCCCCTTGGTGGAGCGAAAGAGATAGTTGAAGCGATCGGTGAGTACTCTCATGGGGGTGTGACACCTTTCTTGGAATAAGGATGGCGATTCGCCAGCCGATACAAGTGCCCATAGTAGACGAAGCTCGACAGGAACAGCCCGCCGCCGATGGCCGCGTACAGGATTGCAAGGTACGGTTTCGGGATCGCCGAATGGCGCAGGAACAGGCCAGTGGAGATCATCACCGCAACGGTCGCGTAGCTTTTCCAGGCGAGAAATGAGAACAGGCAGGGCCGTTCCTGCAACTGGCGGATGCGCTCGATATTCTGGCGCGCCAGTGTGCGAAAGCCCAACCGATAGATGGGCACGGCGGCCGCGACGCCTGCCAGCCCCAGCCCGGCGTGCGCCAACGAGGGGGGGCGCGTCAACCAGATGAAGGCGTAACGGTCCAACATCACGCCCACCGCAGTCCACATGACGCCGGCCAGCGCCAGTAGCCAGGGCCGGGGGAGTGTCGGTTTCAGGTGCTGTGCCAGTTTCATGGTTCACCTCATCCACAGCGAAGGTTTTGCTGCCATCAGGAAGGCGATGGGCGCAGCCAGGGGTGTCTCGGTCCCGTGAAAGGCATGGGCGAACCGCGCGGCCCGTCGATACGCCTCACCTTGGATAGCGTCACGTGCGGCGATCATTTTGCCTGCGCCCCCTGCAAGAAGTAGTCGGTCAGTTTCTGCGCCAGCGCGGCATCGGTCAGCCCCAGCTCTGCGCTCCGGCCGATGAAGTTGTTGATCGCCCCAAGGAAAAAGAGGGTCAATGTGGCCGGATCATCGCCCCGCAGCTCGCCCCGCGCGATGCCCTGCTGCATCAGCACGGTCAGCGGCCCGAACAGCTCGCCGCGAAACGCGCTGCGCACCGCATCCAGAGTCTCCGGTCGTTTGAGATGCGTCCGGTCGCGCAGCAGGGTGATATAGCTGACTTCGAAGCTTTCGAGCACCGCCACGACCACCCGTTCCAGCCGCTCCGCCAGCGTTCCAGGCTGCTCGATCACCTCGCGAAAGCCGTGCAGCCGGTGGCGCAGCACCTGTACAAACAGGTTTTCTTTGTCCCCAAAGTAGTAGTAGAGCGTTGGCTTGCTTAATCCACACTGTTGGCACAGATCATCGATCGTCACCCCGCGGTAGCCTTTTTGCTGAAACAGCCGCCACGCCACGTCCAAAATCCGGCGTGCGTTCTCGTGTTCCAGCAAAACAGTTGTGTCCATGGCGTCATTACCTGGTTTGTATACTATTTGGTATAAAATATACTATACAGTATACGTCTTGTCAAGTTCAGCAGATGCATCAAGTCCACGATCCCCAGAGCCTCCCCGCCCGGCTCTGGCGGATGCCGTGCGCCTGACCCGGCGAGGACGCCTGACGATCATTCATGGCAAACAGCAGGTGCATACTGGCGTAAATCAGCAACCGGGGTATCATAGGAGGCGACCTTCCAGCCCCATACCCTTGCGAATGCCTTCGTCACACTGGCAACGCAACCCACCCAAGGAACCAGCCATGAAACACTCACAGCGCCTGCTCCTCCCTGCCCTGCTGCTGACCATCGCGTTGCTGGCCGCGTGCAGCAGCCAGCAGCCCGCGCCGGCCCCGCCGGTTGCGCCGACTGCAGCCCCGGCCCCGCCGGCCGCCACGGCTCTCCCTGCGCCGACCGCGACCCCTGCGGAGGCCACGGCCGTCCCCGCGCCGGCCCGCCAGATCGGAGTCTCCATCTGGGCGCCGATTTCCGGCTTTCTGGAACAGCAGACCATGCAGCAGAACGCCGACGTGCTGGACGAGGTCAACTTCTTCTGGTACACCCTGGGCTCGGATGGCAGCATCGGCGGCGGGGCCATGGCGTCGCAGGCGGTGCAGGTGGCGCGCGCGGCCGGCCTGCGGGTCGTGCCCAGCATCGTCAACGGCGGCTTCGACCCACAGCGGGTCAGCCTGGTGGTCAACGACCCGGCCCGCCGCGCCCAGCACATCCAGGAGATCCTGGCGCTGGTGCGCGACAACGGCTACGACGGCATCGACATCGACTACGAGAGCCTGAACCCGGCCGACCGCGACTCCTTCAGCCTCTTCATCGAGGAGCTGGCGGCCGCGCTGCACGGCGAGGGCAAGCTGCTCTCCATCGCGGTGCATGCCAAGAGCGACGATGCCGGCGCGTGGAGCGGCGCGGCCGCGCAGGACTGGGCGCGGCTGGGCGCGGCCGTGGACATGTTCAAGATCATGACCTACGACTTCCACAACGCGGGCAGCGAGGCCGGCCCCATCGCGCCGCTGGATTGGGTGGACGCGGTGCTGAGCTACGCCGCGACCGTGGTGCCGCCGGAAAAGACATGGATGGGCGTGCCGGTCTACGGCTACGACTGGGCCGGCAGCGGCGGGCGCAGCCTCAACTGGCGGCAGGCGCTCAAGTTGGTGGAACAGAACAGCGCGCAGCCGCAGCGCGACCCGGCCTCGGGCGAGCTGTGGTTCAGCTACAACGACGGCAGCAACACCGTCTGGTACAACGACGGCGAGACGATGGCCGGCAGGCTGGCCCTGCTGGCCGATAAACACCCCACCGTGGCGGGCATCGCCATCTGGCCGCTGGGCGGCGAGGACCCGGCCAACTGGACAGCTATCAGAAAGGCAATTCAACAACCATGACAAAGCACGTGACTTTTCCCCACGACTTCATCTGGGGCGCGGCGACCGCGTCGCATCAGATCGAGGGCGCCTGGGACCAGGACGGCAAGGGCGAGTCGATCTGGGACCGCTTCGGCCACACGCCGGGCAAGGTGCTGACCGGCGAGAACGGCGACATCGCCTGCGACCACTATCACCGCTGGCAGGAGGACCTGGATCTGATGGCGGCGCTGAAGCTGCGCGCCTACCGCTTCTCCATCGCCTGGCCGCGCATCCTGCCGGCCGGCCGCGGCCAGGTCAACCCGGCCGGGCTGGACTTCTACGACCGGCTGGTGGATGGGCTGCTGGCGCGCGGCATCCGGCCTTTTGCCACGCTCTATCACTGGGACCTGCCTCAGGCGCTGGAGGATGCCGGCGGCTGGCCGGCGCGCAGCACCGCCGAGGCGTTCGTGGAATACGCCGATGTGGTGAGCCGGCGGCTGGGCGACCGCGTCCAGGACTGGATCACCCATAACGAGCCGTTTTGCACCGCGTTCCTGGGGCACATGATCGGCATCCACGCGCCGGGCCACAACGACGCGGCCAAGACCGCCCGCACCGTGCATCACGTGCTGCTGTCGCACGGCTGGGCCGTGCCGGTGCTGCGCGCCAACAGCCCCGGCGCGCGCATCGGTCTGGCC
>JACSRL010000110.1 GCA_014879765.1 Anaerolinea sp.
ACGCCGGACGCCACCCCCACGCCGGCCCCAACCCCCACGCCTGACTTCGCCTTGGTGACGGCCAGCGACACGGTCAACCTGCGCAGCGGCCCCGGCACCGGCTACAGCACCGTCGGGCAGATGCCGGCCGGCAGCACGGCGCGCATCGTCGGCAAGAACCAGGACGGCTCCTGGTGGGAGATCGAAGGGGACAACGGCCTGACCGCCTGGGTGGTGGCTCGCCTGGTGAGCACCGCCGGCCCGGCCGATCAGGTGGCTGTCTCGCAGAATATCCCGGCAGCGCCGCAGGTAGCTGCTGCGCCTGCGGCGGCCGCGGCCGCCGCAGCGCCGGCCGCTCAGCCGGCGCCAGCCGCGGCGGCCCCGGCGCCCAAGCCCACCGGCGGCGGCTCCTTCGGCTATGGCATCCAGGTCGCGCCTTGGGACCTGGGCGCGGTGGTCAATCAGGTCAACCAGCTTGGCTTCAACTGGGTCAAGGTGCAGGTGCCGTGGAAGGATATCGAGGGCAGCCAGGGCAATTTCGGCTGGGGCGGCATCGACGACATGGTCAACACCTTCAAGGCGGGCGGCCTGAATGTGATGCTCTCGGTGCCCAAGGCGCCGGCCTGGGCCCGCCCCGCAGGCGCCGATCTGAGCGTGGAAGGCCCGCCGGCTGATCCGGCCACCTTCGCCAATTTCCTGGGCCAGTTGGCTGGGCGCTACTGTGGCACCGTCAACGCCATCGAGGTCTGGAACGAGCAGAACCTGCACTATGAGTGGGGCAACCAGCCGCTGGATCCCGGCGCCTACATGGCCATGCTCAAGCCGGCCTACCGGGCGATCAAGGCGGCCTGTCCCAGCACCAAGGTGATCAGCGGCGCGCTGACCCCCACCGGCGCGCCGGCGCCGTGGGCCATGGATGATTTCACCTATCTGGAGGCCATGTACCAGCACGGCCTGAAGGACTACGCCGACGGCATCGGCGCCCACCCCAGCGGCTTCAACGTGTCGCCCGACGTGAGCGGCGGCCAGGCGGCCTGTGAGTTTATCTCGCAGCAGGGCTCCTCCTATCGCGGCCCCTGCGACAGCCCGCACCATTCGTGGAGCTTCCGCAACACCATGGAAGGCTACCGCAACATCATGGTCAAGTACGGCGACGGCAACAAGCTCATCTGGCCGACGGAGTTCGGCTGGGCCAGCGGCTGGACCGGCGCGTCGGGCTATGAATATGCCAACGACAACACGCCGACCGAGCAGGCGGAGTGGACCGTGCGGGCCTACCAGTTGATGAAGAGCTGGGGCTGGGTCGGTCCCGCGTTCCTGTGGAACCTGAACTACGGCGTGACCAATCCGGGCACTGAGCTGGCTCAGTGGGGCATTGTCGGTCGCCCGATCTTCAATGCACTGGCCGGCATGGCCAAATAAGCTGCGCCGCTATCCGTTGTGAAGTCCCTAGCCGCCCACGGCCTCCCGCCGCCCGGCTGGGGACTTCCTGTTATCTGACCACGCCATGGCGCGGACCGGAGGGCCAGGGATTGGAAATCCCTGGCTGACAACACCAAGGCCCCTCAGGGCCTGGCGGAACGCCTGATCGCCCTGACTCTGAATATCTGCACCGGAGAGTTATCGATGCTTTTCTTCCGATCCACCGCACTATCATCGCTGCACCGCCGCGGGCCGGCGCTTTCCGGCCTGCTCATGCTGGCCTGCCTGGCGCTGACGTTGGCGCTGTTCCCCGCGCCGGCCTCGGCGGCCGATCTGGTTCAGGCGGCCCCTGGTTCGACCATCCGTGTCAGCATTCCGGCGCTCAACGTTCGCTCTGGCCCCGGGCTGGACAACGCTGTCATCGGGCTGGCGCGGGCGGGCGCTCAGTTGGAAGTGGTGGCCGTGCAGGATGGCAGCTCGTGGCTCCAGGTCTGCTGCGTCGCCGGCCAGCAGGGCTGGGTGCTGGGCAGCCCGGAATATGTCAGCGTCGTCGGTACGGCAGAGCAGCCGGCCGCGGAGCCTGCGGCCACAGAGCAGCCAGCCGCGGCAGGAGGCGAGCCGGTGGTGACCAGCAGCCAGACGGTGAACCTGCGCGGCGGACCGAGCACAGCCTTCGACCGCGTGGGTACGCTGAGCGGCGGCCGTCAGTTGCGCGTTATCGGCAAGAACCAGGATGGCTCCTGGTGGCAGGTGGACACCGGCAACGGCGGCCAGGCCTGGGTGGCGGCCTCGGTGGTGCGCACGGCCGGCGCGGTCAACGAGGTGGCCGTGGCTGAGAACATTCCTCAGCCGCCGGTCAGGGCCGCCGCAGCGGCCGGTCCCGCGCCGGCGCCCTCAGCCCCCGGCTTCTTCGGCTATGGCATCCAGATCGACCCCTACGGCGACCGCGGCTCGGCCATCAGCGCGATCCGCGACATGGGGCTGAGCTGGGTCAAGTTCCAACTGCCGTGGAAGGATTTCGAGGGCCAGCAGGGCCAGCGCAACTGGCCCGACGACGTGATCGGCGACCTGAACGGCAACGGCCTGAGCATCCTGGCCAGCATCGTTAAGGCGCCGGTCTGGGCGCGGCCGGGCAACACCGACCTGTCGGTGGAGGGCCCGCCGGCCGATCCGGCCACCTATGCCAGCTTCGTGGGCGAGTTCGCCAGCCGCTACTGCGGCCGGGTGCAGGCCATCGAGGTGTGGAACGAGCAGAATTTGCACTACGAATGGGGCAACGAGCCGCTGGACGCAGCGCGCTACATGCGTCTGCTGTCGGCCGCCTATCGCGCGATCAAAGCTGCCTGCCCCAGCATGATCGTGGTCAGCGGTGCGCCGACGCCCACGGGGGCCAAGCCGCCGGCCGCGATTCCCGATTTCACCTATCTGGAGCAGATGTACCAGAACGGGCTGAGGAACTATGCCGACGCGATCGGCGTTCACCCCAGCGGCTACGGCAATCCGCCTGACGTGCGGGTGCAGGATGCCCAGGCGGGCGCGTATGGCCGGCCCTCGCACTTCGATCACGCCTCGTTCTATTTCCGCAACGTGATGGAGCAGTACCGCAACATCATGGTCAAGTACGGCGACGGCAACAAGCGGCTGTGGCCCACCGAGTTCGGCTGGGCCTCCACCAGCAGCCCGGTGCCTGGCTATGAATATGCCGCCTACAACAGCGAGCAGGATCAGGCCGCCTACATCGT
This sequence comes from Anaerolinea sp., assembly GCA_014879765.1. GTDB lineage: Bacteria > Chloroflexota > Anaerolineae > JAAEKA01 > JAAEKA01 > JAAEKA01. The sequence continues at coordinate 3,144 of JACSRL010000110.1, forward strand.
GCGCGCCTACCAGATGATGCGCAACTGGGGCTGGGTCGGCCCGGCCTTCCTGTGGAACCTGAACTACAACCTCTCCCATCCCGGCAGCGAGCTGGCGCAGTTTGGCATCCAGGGCCGCGCAGCCCAGGGCGCCATCCGCGACGCGCGCAACAACGGAACGCTGCCGTGAGGCGTGAAACGTGAAACGGAGTGTGTGAACATGGGATGCGGCTTTGGACATGTAATGCGTAACTCGTAATGCGTAACACGTAACCCGGAGACGGAGTGAGGAGTCTCTGGATTCCGGGTTACGTGTTTACGCCAGTTCGCGACTCGGTGTAAACGCATCACGCATCACGCATCACGTTTCACGCATCACGCATCACGCATCACGCATCACGTTTCACGCATCACGCATCACGCATCACGTTTCACGCATCACGCATCACGCATCACGCATCACGAGTCCCCCGCATCCCAAAGACTCCTCCCACCATTCCGGATTACGAGTTACGAGTTAC